>DAIBJA010000061.1 GCA_027420455.1 Clostridia bacterium
CCTGAGGAGGCAACGCGTTGACTAGCCTCAATTCCCCTGTCGTGACGATCCTCTGGTTTGTGGTACTGATCGCGATCTTCTGGTTCCTGCTGCTGCGGCCGCAGCGCCAGGAGCAGAAGAAGCGCGACGAGATGATCAAGACCCTGCACCGCGGCGACCGCGTGGTGACGATGGGCGGGATGCACGGCACGATCGTGGACCTGACGGATGACACCGCGCTCGTGCGGATCGCCGACAAGGTCGAGGTGACGATCTCGCGCACCGCCGTCGGCTCGGTGCAGGCCACGCGCGACAAGCAGGTATCGGGCCCCCGGGCCCGCCAGGACAAGGACGCGAAGGATGGCGCGGACGCCGAAGGCGGGAAGACCCGCGTCAACGGCGTCGAGATCGACGACCCGCCGCAGCAGTAGAACTGATCGAAGATTTCTATCTGCTGTTTCGCCCGAGGAGTCAGCACGCTATACTCGGATTGGTGCGCGTGCCCCTCGGGCGATGCCATGTCCCGGTGGGGACGGCCGTCGCCGGTCTGGCAGCCGACCCCTCCGGTACGGTCGAACGGTCCCGCACGGTCGGGCTGGCGCAGGGGCATGGTCCGTGACAAACTGGTAGCAATCCGGTCGGCCGCCGGTCAGGTCGCAGGCGTCGACCGGTGCAGGAAGAGTCTGGCCGGATGACCGCCGCGGGACGGACGGCCCGTGGGCGGCGGGGAGGCCTTCGGCCTCTTCGGCCAGGCGGAAGGAGCGTTGTGTTTGGGCGAGGAGAGACGGCAGGATCGCTTCACCTGGCAGCAGGAAACCCTTGACCCCTGGCTCAAACGCGCGCCGCAACGTCAAGAGTCCTTTACGACCCTGTCCGGCCTGTCGCTGCCCGTGGTCGCGGACGGCGACGACATCGACAGCGGGAGCATCGGATACCCAGGCACTTATCCCTACACGCGCGGCATCTTTCCCACCATGTACCGCGGGCGCCTATGGACGATGCGGCAGTACGCGGGCTTCGGCTCCGCGGACGAGACGAACAGGCGGTTCCGCTTCCTGCTTGGACAGGGACAGACGGGCCTCTCCGTCGCCTTCGACCTGCCTACGCAGATGGGCTACGACTCCGACCACGCCATGGCACGCGGCGAGGTGGGCAAAGTCGGTGTGGCCATCGACTCGGTGGAGGACATGCAGCGGCTGTTCCAGGACATTCCGCTGGACCAGGTCACCACGTCCATGACGATCAACGCCCCGGCCGCCATCCTGCTGCTCATGTACGAGGCGGTGGGGCGGCAGCAGGGCGTCTCCCCGGACCGCCTGGGCGGCACGGTCCAGAACGACGTGCTCAAGGAGTACACCGCGCGCGGCACCTACATCCTGCCGCCCGCCGCTTCGCTGCGCCTCGTGACGGATACCTTCCGCTACTGCCGGGATCGCCTGCCCCGCTTCCACACGATCTCGATCTCCGGCTACCACATCCGCGAGGCAGGTTCCACCGCACCGCAGGAAGTGGCGTTCACGCTTGCGAACGCGCTTGCCTACGTCGAGGCGGCCCAGGCCGCGGGGCTCGAGATCGACAGCTTCGCGCCGCGCCTGTCGTTCTTCTTCAACGCGCAGAGCGATCTCTTCGAGGAGGCGGCGAAGTTCCGCGCCGCGCGGCGCCTCTGGGCGCGCCAGATGGCGGAGCGCGGCGCCAAGGACCCACGCTCGCTGCAGCTGCGCTTCCATGCCCAGACGGCGGGCTCGGCGCTCACGGCGCAGCAGCCGGAGGTGAACCTCGCGAGGGTCACCCTGCAGGCGCTCGCCGCCGTGCTCGGAGGCGCCCAGTCGCTGCACACCAACGCATACGACGAGGCGCTCGCCCTGCCGACGGAGCACTCGGCCCTCCTGGCCCTGAGGAGCCAGCAGGTGATCGCCTACGAGACGGGTGTGGCGGACGTCGTGGACCCCCTGGGCGGCAGCTATCTGGTCGAGCAGCTGACGAACCGCATCGAGGAGGAGGCACGGGCCCTGATCGACGAGATCCAGGACCTCGGCGGCGCGGTCGCGGCGATCGAGGCGGGTTTTGTGCAGCGCAAGATCCAGGACGCGGCCTACCGCTACCAGCAGGAAGTCGAGCAGGGCCGCCGCAAGGTCGTCGGCGTCAACGCGTTCCAGACCCCGGAACAGGACCGCCCGCCGCTCCTGCGGGTCGACGCCGACGTCGAGGCCCGCCAGCTCGAGCGCCTGGCGGATCTGCGCCGGCGTCGCGATGTGGAGCCAGTGGCCGTTGCGCTCGACAGCCTCGAGCGGACGGCTAGGGGCCAGGGGAACCTGGTTGAGGCCCTGGCCGATGCCGTGGCGGCCAAGGCCACGCTCGGCGAGATGGTTGGCACGCTGGTCGCGGTGTATGGCCGGTACCGGCCGAAGGAGACGGTCTAGAAAGGGGGCTCCCAGGTGACGGCTGAGGTGGAAGGTCTCTCACACATCGGTGTCGCGGTAGGGGACCTCGCACAGGCCGAAGCGGCACTCGTGGCTCTCGGCGGCAAGTCCGGGGGGCGGGAGGTCGTGGCGGCGGAGGGCGTGGAGGTGTCGTTCGTCAGCTTCGGCGATCTGCGGATCGAGTTGCTGCGACCGCTCGATCCCGAGTCCGAGGGAGGCGTCGCGGGCTTTCTCCGTAGGCGCGGCCCTGGCGTGCATCACGTCGCGCTGGGCACGCACGACGTCGACGCGCTCCTGAGCCGCCTGTCGTCCACGGGCATTGCCCCGATCGGTGGCGCAAGCCGGGAAGGCGCCGAGGGGAGTCGCGTGGCGTTTCTGCATCCCCGCGATACCGGAGGCATGCTGATCGAGCTTTGCGAGGTGAAGGCATGAGCGACTGGCGGGAACTCGAGCAGCGCCGGCAGGAACTCACGGCCGGCGGCGGGCCCAGCCGGATCGACCGTCAGCACAAGACCGGCAAGTGGACTGCGCGCGAGCGCCTGAACGCGCTCTTCGACCCGGGCTCGTTCGTGGAGCTCGACCTTTTCGTCACCCATCGCTCCACCCTGTTCGGCATGGTGGACGCCAAGGCCCCTGGCGATGGCGTCGTGACAGGCTATGGCGCGGTGGCCGGCCGCCTGGTCTACGCCTTCGCGCAGGACTTCACGGTGCTGGGCGGGTCGCTCGGCGAGATGCACGCCGGCAAGATCCACAAGGTGCAGGATCTCGCGCTCAAGAGCGGCGCCCCCATCGTCGGCATCATCGACTCCGGCGGCGCGCGCATCCAGGAGGGCATCGACTCCCTGAACGGCTACGGCGGCATCTTCCTGCGCAACACGCTCGCCTCCGGCGTGATCCCGCAGATCTCGGTGATTGTCGGCCCGGCGGCAGGCGGCGCCGTCTATTCTCCCGCGTTGACCGACTTCGTGCTCATGGCCGAGGGCATCGGGCAGATGTACATCACGGGACCGCAGGTCATCGAGTCCGTCACGGGCGAGAAGGTGACCCACGAGGAACTGGGCGGCGCGCGCACGCACGCGCGCAAGAGCGGCAACGCGCATCTGACCTTCCCGACCGAGGCGGAGCTGTTCGCGGGCCTGAAGCGCCTTCTTTCCTTCCTGCCCAGCAACAACACCGCGGAGCCGCCGCGCCAGGAACCGGCTCCACCCCCGGAGGGGGCGGCAGAGCGCCTGCGCAACGTTGTGCCGCAGGATCCCAACAAGCCGTACGACGTGCGCGACGTGATACGGGACCTTTGCGACGGTGGAGACTTCCTCGAGATCATGCCGGACTACGCCAAGAACATGGTCACCGGATTCGGTCGGATCGAGGGCAGACCGGTGGCGATCCTGGGCAACCAGCCGCGGGTGCTGGCAGGGTGCCTCGACATCGACGCCTCCGACAAGCTGGCGCGTTTCGTACGCTTCGCGGACTCCTTCTCCATCCCGCTCCTCACCTTCGTCGACACGCCCGGCTACCTGCCGGGCACCAAGCAGGAATACGGCGGCATCATCCGGCATGGCGCGAAGGTGCTCTACGCCTATTCCGAGGCCAGCGTGGCCAAGGTGTCCGTCGTGCTGCGCAAGGCCTACGGCGGTGCCTACCTCGCGATGTGCTCGCGCTCCCTGGGGGCGGACATGGTGCTTGCCTTCCCCACGGCCGAGGTGGCCGTGATGGGCCCGGACGGGGCGGCCAACATCATCTTCCGGCGCGAACTCGAGGCGGCCGAGGATCCTGCCGAGGAGCGCAAGCGCCTCGTGGAGAGCTACCGGGCGGAGTTCGCCAGCCCCTACGTGGCGGCGGCGCATGGCTACGTCGACCAGGTCATCGACCCCGCCGAACTGCGCACGAGCGTGGCGCACGCCCTCTGGGCGCTCAAGGAGAAGCGCGAGGACCGGCACGCCAAGAAGCACGGGAACATCCCGCTATGACGGCGCGGAAGGTTCCGGAGCAGGTGGTGGCGGCGATCACCGTGGCGGTTTCTCTCAGCATGGGCGTATCGCCCGAGCGGGTGCATGTGCGGCTGAAGGGTCGCGCCCCGTCGGACGACGACCGGGGAGCTTGGGGCATCGCGGCGCGTATGGACCAGATGCGGCGCCATCGACCGTAGCAGATCGCAGACGACCGAAGCGAAGGAGGCGGAGCCCTGGAGCCGGCCGTTGGCACGGCGGTGTCGGGGCGGAGCGATGCGGCGGTTCCACGTGGTAGTGAACGGACTTTCGTACGAGGTCGAGGTCGAGGAGATCGGTTCCGAAGGGGAGCCCCCTGCGGCGACGCCAGCCAGCGCAAGCGCGCCAAGCGAGCCCGCGGCCAGGGAGGTCAAGGCAGCGCCCGCGCCGGCTGCACCGTCCGCAACCGCCGCGAAGGCGCCGGCAAGGCACGCGCAGCCTGCGCGCAGTCAGTCTGCGGCGCCCGCCGCGTCGGTTGGGACGCCGGTCACGGCGCCGCTGCCTGGCGCGGTGCTGGAGATCAAGGTGGCGGTGGGCGACGAGGTCCGGGAAGGCGATGTGGTGGCCATTCTCGAGGCCATGAAGATGGAGAACGAAATCCTGGCGCCCTGCTCCGGCCATGTGGCGGCCGTGCGGGTGACGGCCGGCTCGGCGGTCGACGGCGGCGACGTGCTGCTGGAGATCGCCTGACGGCGGTGCCCGAACGGTCCTGCTCGTGGCCTTGGCCGTCTCGCGGCGGTTCGACAGGATTCTTCCTTTGCTGGGTGTAAACTGTCCCCAGTATGGCGGAGCCGTGAGGCGCCCGATGCCTGGGGGACGGTGCGAACTTGACTGGAACTTCGTCTGGCAACGACTCCACGTCATTCCTGTCCGACCCAAGAAGACCGTCGCCGCTTTCGGCGGCGATCGGGCATCGGCGACGGCCAGCCGTCCGGACGCGGCGGCCCCAAAGCCGGCGCGCCGAAGTGATCGGTCCATGGCTCGAGGCAGCTGATTTCACGCTGGATGCGCAGGGCCGCATCCTTTCGTGGAGCTCCGCGGCCAAAGAGGCTTACGGCTATTGTGCGAACGAGGTCCTGGGGCACCATCTGTCCGTTCTCTATGAAGACGGCCATCATGACGACGCCGAGAGACTTCTTCTCACCGCGCGACGCTACGGGTTCTGCACCGCCACGGTGCGCCGGCAGCGCTGTGATGGGATCCTGCTCGTGATGCAGGCGCGCGTGATCGCCTACGAGCGGGCGGAGACCTCGGACATCGGTTACGCGGAGATCGACCTGCCGCTGGGAGATGAGGAGAAGAACGGACGCGACACAGCTGCCGACCGCCTGATCCGGCTGGCGGCCCATGAGCTGCGTGCCCCGCTCGGCGTGGTGCTGGGTGCCTTGACCCTCCTCGGGCTGCAGCTCAGCGACACGCCCGCCCAAGGGCTACCGGAGCCTGCCTCCGAGCTTCTCACCGTTGCCCAGGACGAGCTGCGCCAGATGGACGACCTCCTAGGGGGCATTCTCGACTCCTGGCGCACGAAGCAGGCGGAGCTTGCCGTGCATCCGGTGGCGTGCGACTTGCGGGAGATCGTAGAGACGGGCCTCAGGCCGCTGCTGCTCGTGCCTGGCCGCGTGCAGGTCCAGGCGCCCGCCTGGGCGCTGCCGCTCCAAGGCGATCCGGCGCGCCTGAGGCAAGTGGTGCGGAATCTGGTCGCGAACGCGGTGAAGTATTCGCCCGCGGACGCACCGATCGACGTGCGGGTCGACGACCTGGGGGACCACGTCCGGGTCGGCGTGCTCGATCGGGGCATCGGCATCGCCGAGGACGACCTCGAGCGTATCTTCGAGCGCCATTACCGCGGCCGACTCCAGCCACAGGTCGACCCGGGCGGCATGGGCCTCGGCCTGCATGTCTGCCGGACGATCATCGAGGCACATGGTGGCCGCATCTGGGCTGAGCAGCGCGAGGGGGGCGGGGCATGCCTGCGTTTCGAACTGCCGCGCCAGACGGGCCTTTTCGCCGTATGAGAATCGCGGTGGTGGACGACTCGCCGGGCATCGGCCTCGTCCTGACGCGGTACTTCGCGCGCCTGGGCCATACCTGCGAGCATGTGCCCGACGCGACGGCCGCGCTCCGGATGCTTGAGCGTCCGCCCCTGCCCGACGTGATGCTGATCGATCTGATGATGCCCGGCATGAGCGGCGCAGACCTCGTGCGCGAGATGCGGCGCCGGTCCGATCTCGCCAAGGTCCCCGTGGTGCTGCTCTCCGGCTATGCCTCGACAGCGGAGGAACTGCCCCCCCAGGGCACGTTCAATGCCGTGGTGGCGAAACCGTTCGAGCTCGAGGAACTGCGCGGGGTGGTCGAAGGCGCGGCCGCCGGCCGATCGGCCCTGCGCGGCTGACTCGGTCGGACCGGCCACGGCACGTTCGCGCGGGAATTGGTACAATCACCTTGACCGGCCCGGCCCTCGCGCTTCCGCCTTGCGCGGGCTGCCGCCGATTCCTGGCGAAGGGCGGACGAGCATGACCGGACGGGACCGCTCGACCTCTCACCGGCGCAGGTTGCCTTCACGCGGCAGCCTTGTCAGCGCAACGATCGGCCTTCTCACCATCGCGGCGCTGGTTGGGGTCTATTTCTACTACCTGCATACGGGGCGCGTTCACCAACTGATGCGCACCGTGCACGGCCTCGGCCCGCTCGGCGATGTGCTGGGCGTGGTCATGATGGCGCTCGCGTCGGTGCTTCCGGTGCCCTCGGAGTTCATCAGCCTCTTTCTCCTGCGGTTCTACGGCGTGCTCTGGGGGACCGTCTTCTCCTGGGCGGGCGGCATCGTTGGAGCCGTCGCCGCGCTCTTTGTCAGCCGCCTTCTGGCGCGCCCGATCGCCGAACACTTCGCCGGCCGCTACGTCGACCAGCTTCAGCCTTGGCTCACGAGCCATGGCTGGGTCGGCCTCCTGGTGGCGCGCTTCATCCCGTTCGTGCCCTACCACGTGGTGAACTACGTCGCGGGCGTTCTGCGCGTCAGGATCTGGCCTTTCGTGTGGACGACGGCGATCGGCACGCTGCCTTTCCAGCTGGCCCTGAGCGGCGTCTACTACGGCGTCAGCTACGGTGCCCTGCCGATCGCCCTCGGCGGGTTCGCCTTCTTCCTGGTGATCGTGTTCGTGGGCTGGCGCTACCGCGATCGCTTCCTGCCGAACGCGAACCGCGACTAGGGGTTCGCGCCGGCCCGGCGCACCGCTCCCGTCACCGCGTCGATGTCGACCAAAGGTCGGACGCTCTGCCCGCCCTGGCTTGCCGTGTCGACCTGCCAGCGCTGGCCAACGGCCTCGACCTGCAGCGCAGGATATCCGGCCTTCGCTAGCGTCCGCAGCAGGGAACGATCCGAGCGGATGATGGTCAGCACCTGCAGGATGTCCTGGACCTTGACGGCGACCGGCGCCAGATGGACCGTGCGCACGTAGTAGGTGGAGCCGGCCTTGGTCAGGCTGGCCGTGACCTCGTACACCTGCAGGGTGGCGGTCGCACCAGCACCGCGCAGACCCGCGACGCGGTCGGTGACGACGGTCGTGGACCCGGCCGTCGAGACCCGCGGGGACGCATCGACCGAGAAGAGGCTGCCGCCCCAGGTACCGATCGGAGCGAGGTCGCGCCAGATGACGGAGGCATCGGCCGAAGACGCTGAGACCTGGGCGACCTGCGCCTTGAAGTCCAAGGCACGCGCATCGAGCAGGGCGAGCACGGTCTGGGCAGGGCCGCCCCAGGTGAAGCCCGTCTCGGCGGTCGAGGGCCCGTAGACGGGCTTGCCCACCGCCACCCAGCCGCCCGTGGGAGAAAGGCCGGGCGCGTAGCCGTAGCCCTGGGTGATGCCGTGCTGCCAAAGGTCGTAGGTCCGCGCGTGCACGATGATGCCGGGTCCGCCCGGCACGACGTAGCCGAAGAGGCCGCCGGGCAGCGGCAGCGAAGTGACGACGAATTGCCGTCGCCGCGCGTCGTAGCGGTAGGCGGGAGTCCCGGGCACCGGCACCGGCAGCATCCGGTGCCGCGTGCGGCTCCAGGTGTAGGCCGAGGTGGCGCAGCCACCGCTGCCGCAGTAGCTGACGCTATCCTGCAGGAGCAGCACGGGCAGGTGCCGGCGCCCGAACTCGAGCACGCTCACGCCGGCGGTGTGCAGGGACTGGAAGATGATCCGCGTGCCTTCGGTGACGGTCACCTGCCCGTCGAAGCCCGGCAGGGACTGGACCCGGATCGTATCCGGCCTACCGCCCGTCAGCGAGGCTTTCAGGCTCGTCACGCGAGTCTGGCCGAGCGTGGTCTCGCTGACCAGAGGTTTCAACACGTTCGGCGCGGCCGGGGCCTTCGCCAGCACCGCAGGTAGCGTCGGCCCTTTCGGGGTGGCCTTGGGGGAACTGCCGCATCCGGCAAGCAGCATGGCGGGCAAGCATAGGAGACAGAGTGCGTGGCCCCCTCGCAATGGCGGCACCTCCCGGGTTGGGACATGGTTCAAGTATCGTGCTCGATCATAGCAGAGGCCAAGGGCAGTCGCCGCAGCGGAGCGCGTGACCGGGCGGCGCCAGTGAAGGCATGGCGCGCCGCGTCGCGAAGACATGCCAGAAGACGTGCGGTCGGGTAGTGCATGCGGGGTGGGCCCAGGCCCCGTGACCGCGAGGAGGGTGACGGCATGGTGGAAGGAGTGCGGGCGCCGGTGAACCTCCTTTTGGGAGGTGCCTTCCGGGCGGCGACAGGCGGCAGGACCATGGCGGTCGAGGATCCTGCGACCGGCGAGAGGCTGGCCCTTGTCGCGGACGGTGCCACATCCGACGCCGCGGCGGCGGTCGATGCGGCCGCGGCCGCGCAGCCGGCCTGGCAGGCGGCCTCGGCCTACGAGCGCGCGAAGGTTCTGCGCAGATGGTTCGAGCTGCAGCAGCGCGACAAGGAAAACCTCGCACGCCTCATGACGCTCGAGAACGGGAAGCCCCTCAAGGAGTCCTACGCGGAAGTCGACTACGCCGCAAGTTTCGTCGAGTGGTTCGCCGAGGAGGCGAAGCGGGTCTATGGACGCGTCGTCCCCGCGAGCCGGTCGGACAAGCGGCTTTTGGTCCTGAAGCAGGCCGTCGGGGTGGTGGCGGCGATTACGCCGTGGAACTTCCCGGCCGCGATGATTACGCGCAAGGTCGCGCCGGCGCTAGCCGCTGGCTGCGCGGTGGTCCTGAAACCGGCGCCGGAAACCCCTCTGACCGCGTTGCGCCTCGGCGAGCTCCTGCTCGAGGCCGGCGGGCCCCCTGGTGTTCTCAATGTCGTACCCACCACTGAGGCCGCGGCGTTCGCGGACGTCTGGCTCGGCGACCCGAGGGTGCGCAAGATCACCTTCACGGGATCGACGGCCGTCGGCAAGGAGCTGATGCGCAAGGCGGCGGGCCATGTGCAGAAGGTGTCCCTGGAGCTCGGCGGACAAGCGCCCTTCATCGTGTTCGACGACGCGGATCTCGATCAGGCCGCCGTCGGCATCGCCACGGCGAAGTTCCGCAACGCGGGGCAGACCTGCGTCGCGGCCAACCGCATCCTCGTGCAGCAGGGCGTGGCCGAGGCGTTCACCGACCGCATCGTCGAGCAGGTACGGCGCATGCGCGTCGGGTATGGCCTCGAGGAAGGCGTCGAGATCGGCCCCATGATCTCCGAGCGGGGGCGGCAGAAGGTTCTCGCGCATGTCGAGGACGCGGTGTCGCAAGGAGCCGCGGTGCGGCTGGGCGGCGGGGTGCTGTCGGGTCCGGGCTACTTCGTGGAACCGACGGTGCTGACGGGCGTGTCGCCTAAGATGCGCGTGATGCGGGAGGAAACGTTCGGACCTGTCATCGCCGTGGCCACGTTCCGTGAAGAGCGCGAGGCCATCGCGATCGCGAACCAGACGGAATATGGCCTCGCCGCCTATTTCTTCACGCGGGACGCGGCCCGCGCCTGGCGGGTGGCCGAGGCGCTCGAGTACGGCATCGTCGGACTCAACGACGGCGCGTTCTCGACGGCGCAGGCGCCGTTTGGCGGATACAAGGAGTCCGGGCTCGGCAGAGAGGGAGGTATCGAAGGCATCGAGGAATTCCTCGAGACCAAGTTCGTCTCCTGGGGTGGCGTGGACGCCGGACTCTAGGCGGGCCGCGGTGGACCAAGGATTCGCCCGCTGCAGAGCGCGAAGGCTGTTCCAGACCGCCTGCGGTGCCCCGCGAATCGCTGAACGAGTTCTGAGGGGGACTGACGCTTGTCGCGACGCATCGCCGTCATTCCGGGCGACGGGATCGGACCCGAGGTTACAGCGCAGGCCGTGCGAGTGCTGCGGCGGGTCACCGAACTCGACCCAGACCTTAGCTTCGAGTTCGAGGAACTGCGTTGGGGCACCGAACACTTTCTCACCCACGGCGAGATGATGCCGGAGGACGGCCTGCGGCGCCTCAGGGCGTTCGATGCGATCCAGCTCGGCGCGGTGGGAGATCCGCGGGTACCGGACGATGTGACGCTCTGGGGCCTGCTGCTGCCCATCCGGCAGGGATTTGACCAGTATGTCAACCTGCGGCCGGTCCGTCTGCTACGCGGCGTGGAGAGCCCGCTGCGGGGACGCGGTCCGGCGGACATCGACATGCTCGTCCTGCGCGAGGACACGGAGGGCGAGTACAGCGGCAAGGGCGACTTCCTGTTCCCCGGCGATGTGGGGCGGGAGATGGCCCTGCAGACCACGGTCTTCTCGCACCGTGGTGTGGAGCGGATCGTGCGCCACGCCTTCGAGCTCGGTCGGCGTCTGGGCAAAAGCGTCACGAGCGTGTCCAAGGGAAACGCGATGAACTACAGCGGCGTCTTCTGGGACCGCGTGTTCCGCGAGGTGGCGACCGAGTACCCGGACGTTCCCAGCCGCAGCTACCTCGTGGACGCGGCGGCCATGTTCTTCGTCCAGGATCCGGGCCGATTCCAGGTCGTCGTGACGTCGAACCTCTTCGGCGACATCCTGACCGACCTGGGCGCGGGGATCGCTGGAGGGCTCGGATTCGCCGCCAGCGCGAATCTCAACCCCGAAGGCCGCTTCCCCTCCATGTTCGAACCCGTGCACGGCTCGGCGCCCGACATCGCCGGCAGGAACGTCGCCAATCCGATGGCGGCGATCTGGTCGACGGCGCTTCTGCTGGAGCATTTGGGCGAAGGCGCATGGGCGGAGCGGATCTTGCAGGCGATCGAAGAGGCGCTGGCGGATGGCGAGCGCACGCCGGACCTAGGTGGGAATCGGACAACGGATGATGTGGGCAGCGCCGTCGCCCGTCGGCTGGCCGCTTGACGACTGCATCAACGGGATAAGGGTCCAAAAGGACGCAAAGAGCGGTCCGGCCAACGCACTTGGCCGGACCGCTTCAATCTTTGGTGGAGGCGAGGGGATTCGAACCCCTGACCTATAGATTGCGAACCTATCGCTCTCCCAGCTGAGCTACGCCCCCACGACGCAAAAAACATCATAGCGTCTAGGTCCTGGAGCGTCAAGACGAAGAACGTGGCGCATGCCTCTTGACGATCACCTCGCGGACAACTATCTTCAGTACGAAGAATCTTCGAAAAGAAGATGGTTCGGCTGGAGGGACGGACTTGACGGAGCGGGAACGGCAGCTGGCGGAACTCTTCGACCAACTCTTCCCGGTGCTGATGCAAAATCTCCTGCAGCATGTGACGCGGGAGACGCAGAAGGTTGGGCTGACAGTGGCCCAGTTCTACTTCCTGCGCCAGCTGCGCGGCGATGGCCCCTGGACGGCGGCGCAGGTAGGTGATGCGCTCGGCATCACATCGGGTCCCGTGAGCGGCCTGACGAAGCGGATGATTACGCAGGGCCTCGTGGACCGGCGCACCGACGAGGACGACCGTCGCGTCGCCTGGTTCTCCGTTACCGAACGCGGTCAGGCTCTGTTGGCGGAGGCCGAAAGGCACCTCTTGGGCCTGTGGGGCAATATCGTGCACGAATTCGGCGCCGAGCGGGGGGGCGAGCTGCTCGACCTGCTGGCGGCCGTCTCCGGTGTGCTGCGGCAGCTGCAGCCGGGCAGCAGGGAGCCATGACGCCAGAGCGCATGACCCGTCTCATCGTCCGCCTGCGCTGGCCGATCGTGATCGTGTGGCTTGCGCTCGCGCTGTTAACGTTAGGCTTCCTGCCGCAGCTCAGCACGGTGGTGGCGCAGCAGGACGCCGTCACGCTGCCCAAGACCGCCAGCTACGAGCGGGCGCAGAAGCTCGTCGCGCGCATCGACCCTGGACATCCGCAAAAGAGCAGCTTGATCGTCGCCATCGTCCGCAAGGGCGGACTGACGGCAAGGGATCAAAGCTTCTTCCGCGGCCATCTGGCATCCCTCGCGAAGAGGACATCCAAGAATGGCATCAGCTTCGTCCAGGACCGCTGGACCGTCGCTTCCAGCGCCGCATCCGCGTTCGTCAGCCGCGACAAGTCCACCGAGATCGCGGTCGTCGGCTTCCGTCAATCGGACGTCAATCCCGCTACCGCGAGCGCCATGAAGAAGGTGGAAGGCAACTTCGGCCGGAGGCCACGGGGCCTCAGCATCTACTACACGGGCGATGTGCCCATCATGCAGGACAACATCGCCATCTCCCAGCAGGGCGTGAACCGCACGGCGGCGGTGACGGTGGCGCTCGTGCTGGTGATCCTGGTGCTGGTGCTGCGATCCGCGCTCGCTCCGCTGGTCAACCTCTTCACGATCGGACTCTCGTTCCTGATCACGTCCGGTGTCGACGCCTACCTGGGACGCTTCGGCCTCCCGCTCACGACGTTCACGCAGACGTTTTTGATCGCCGTCCTGTTCGGTGCCGGCACGGACTACGCGATCATCCTCCTGAACCGCTTCCGCGAGGAACTCCAGCGCAACCACGAGAGCGTGGAGGAGGCCATCGCGCGCACCTTCGCTGGCGCCGGGCGCACCGTGCTGTTCAGCTCGCTCACGGTGCTCGTCTCGTTCGCGACGCTGTACTTCGCCGAGTTCAGCCTGTACAGGTCCGGCACCGGCGTCGCCATCGGCATCGCCATCACGCTGCTCGCCTGCCTGACCCTGATTCCGGCGCTCATGGCGATCTTCGGGCGCAATCTCTTCTGGCCCCGCCCGCCAGTGACGGGCGAGGCGACCCGGCCGCTCGGTCTGTGGAACTTCAGCGGGCGCGTTGCCACGAGCCATCCCTGGTGGACGGCCCTGGCGCTCGTCGCCGTGCTGACGCCCGTCGCCCTTCTCTACACAGGGCAACGCTCGTTCAACACCCTGCACCAAATCCCCCAGGCCGCATCGGTCCGGGGCTTCCACGCCGTCGCGAAGAGTTTCGGCGAGGGCAAGGCCATGCCGGCGCAGATCGTGCTGCAGACGAAGGCGAACCTGCGCACGCCCCAGGGTCTCGCCACCGTCGACCGGGTCTCGCAGGCACTCGCGGCCGTGCACGGCGTGACGGCGGTGGAGAGCGCCGCCTGGCCGCTCGGCAAGCCAGTGGCCCAGTTCACGCTCGCCAACCAGACCGGCAGCGTCGCCAGCGGACTCAAGTCCGCTGTGCGGGGGGCGAAACAGCTTGCAGCGCAACTGGGCGAGGCGAGTCGCGAGGTCCTCTCCTCGGCGGCCGGCGCCGCGAAACTGACCGCCGCGGCGCAGGAGCTTGAGGCGGCAACGCCAACCCTCACGAACGGACTCCTCAGCTTCGGTCGCCAGGCGAGCCGGCTCGGGTCGGCTGCCACCAACCTGGGCAGCGGATCGTCGAGCCTGGCGCAAGGTGCGTCGCAACTGGCGCAAGGCGCCCAGGCCGTGGCCACCGCAGCGGGGAAGCTCGCCGGCGGCCTCGCGCAGGCGGCCAGCGGGGATGCATCGCTGGCGCAAGGCGCGGCCGGTCTCAGCCAGTCGGAAACGCAACTGTCGCAAGCGGCGCAGAGTCTGAGTCAGGCCGTTTCGGCCTGGGCGGCCGCCCACCCGGGCACGTCCCAGTCGCCGGACTGGCAGCAGATCTCGCAAACGGCGTCCGCGCTCGACCAGGGGCTCCAGCAGGCCAAGAGCGGCGCCGCGGCCGTGGCGCAGGGCGCCGCGGCCGCGAGCCAGGCCGCGAACGCTTTCAGTTCGTCGGGTCAGCAGCTGTCCGGGGCCGCACAGGGGGTCGCGCAGGGCACCGCGCAGGCGGCGCAAGGGGCACAGAGCCTAGCCGGTGGCGCGTCGCGCGTCGCCGATGGCCTCTTGGCGCTCTCGACAGCCGCGCCCAAGCTCGCCTCTGGCGTCGCAACCTACGCCCGTTCGAGCAATGCCATCGCGGCCGGCGCGGGGCAGGCCGCAAAGGGAGCGGAGAAGCTCGCACCAGGCCTATCGTCCGCCGCAGGGGCGGCGGGCGAGATCGGACAGGGTGTCGCGAAGGCGCAAGGGGCCCTTGCGGGCATGTCGCAGGGGGCGGCGGACTCCGGCTTCTATCTGCCGGCCTCGGCCCTTGCCAACCCGAGTCTGAAGAGCGCCATGCAGAGCTACATCTCCCCGGACGGTCATGTCGCATCGTTCACCGTGGCCCTCGCCGCCAACCCGTACTCTGCCCAGGCGATCGATCTCATGCCGACCCTCGTCAGCGCCGCAGGCCATGCGCTGCAGACCAGTCCCGTGCGCAAGGGATCCCTCTACGCGGGCGGCCAGAGCGGCCTGCAGGAGAATCTCAGCGCGATCTCGGCCCATGACTTCCAGCAGACGGCTTGGCTTGTCCTGGGCGCGATCTTCGTCCTGCTCGTCGTCCTGCTGGGTTCGTTCGTGATCCCGCTCTACCTGATTGCATCGCTCTACGCCACCTATTACGTCGCGATGGGACTCGGCCAACTGCTGTTCGTCGACCTCCTACACCACACCGGCATCTACTGGGTGCTGCCGTTCTTCGTGCTGCTCCTGCTGGTGGCGCTCGGCGTCGACTACGCGATCTTCCTGATGACGCGATTCGAGGAGATGCTGCGGGAGCGCATGACGCCGAAGCAGGCCATCCGGGAGGCGATGCGCCGCATGGGTCACGTGATCCTTTCGGCCGCGGTGATCATGGGCGGCACGTTCGGGTCGATGGTCGTGTCAGGCGTGACCAGTCTTGAAGAGCTCGGTGTCGTGGTGGTGCTGGGGCTCTTCATCTACACGCTGATCCTCCTGGGCTTCTTCGTGCCGGCGGCCACCGCGATCGTCGGCTGGAGATGGCGCTGGCCGCTCCCGAGCCGCAAACCACGCGCCCTGAGGCCCCGCCACCGCTGGCGGCCAAGGCCCGCCGGGGCACCGCTGCCGGCTCCTGGTGCGGACTGAGGCGCATGGTCCGTCCAGCCGCGCAAGAATTCACCGCATGCCCCTATGGCAGGGAGGGTTCGCGCGACGCTCGCCGAAGCATCAGCCAGGGGGCCTCGACGGCCGCCCTAGGGGAGGCAGGCGAATGGAACAGGAGCATCTCGTCGAGTTCCTGTGCGCTGTCTGTGGGGCTCAGGGGTTAACCGTGAGCCACGAGCCGGCCAGTCCGGTCGGCGAATTGCACTGCCCGGCCTGCGGGCATGCCCTCCACCTGCTGATCGGCGTGCAACAGCATAGCGAGCCAATCGCCGTCTAGGCGCATAACAGCACGGGCGTTCCGGCACTGCCGGGGCGCCCGTTATTTTTTCGGGCGGTGGGGGCGCAAGCAGGAGTTCGTCGGTGCGGATCGAATGTAGTGGGGGAAAGTGGGGAGACGTGGTGGCGGGAGGTGACGCGCGTGTTCATGGGGGAGTACCGGCACAGTCTGGACGACAAGGGCCGACTCTTCATCCCGGCACGCATGCGCGAGCTCCTCGGCAGCCGCTTCGTCATCACGAAGGGTCTTGACCACTGCCTCTTCCTGTACTCCGGCAAGGAGTGGGAGGGCGTGCAGGAGAGGCTCTCCCAGTTGCCGCTCTCCAGCGCGGAGGCGCGCGCCTTCGCCCGTTTCTTCTTTTCCGGTGCCTCGGAGTGCGAGCCGGACAAGCAGGGGCGCATCCTGGTGCCCCAACCGCTGCGCCAGCACGCCGACCTCGTGCGCGAGACCGTCATCGTGGGTGTCGCGACACGGGTGGAGATCTGGCCGGCCGAAGGCTGGCAGCAGTATGCGGTCGAGAGCCAGACCTCGCCCGAGGAGCTTGCCGAGAACCTCGGCAAGCTGGGGTTGCTTTGATGAAACCCATCCATCAGCCCGTCCTGCTGGCGGAGGTGCTCCAGGAACTCGACCTGAAGCCCGGGTCCACCGTGATCGACGCGACGGTCGGCTTCGCCGGCCACGCGGTCGCCATGTGGGCCGCCATCACGCCGGAGGGCAGGCTGCTCGGCATCGATCAGGACCCGGACGCGCTCGCGTCCGCGCGGCAGCGTCTGCCGGCCGAGGCAGAGCTGCGGCACGGCAACTTTCGCGATGTCGCAGCCATCGCTGGCGAGGCGGGCTTTGTGCCGGCGGACGCCCTGCTGGTGGATCTCGGGGTCTCCTCCGCGCAGATCGACCGCGCCGAGCGGGGTTTTTCCTTCCGCAGCGACGGACCGCTCGACATGCGGATGAATCCCGGCCAGCCGCTCACGGCCGCGGACATCGTCAACGACTGGGACGAAGCGGAACTCGCGCGCATCATTCGCGAGTATGGCGAGGAGCGTCACGCGAGACGCGTCGCTCAGCGCATCGTCGCCCACCGCCCGATCCGGACGACGGGCGAGCTCCGGGCGATCGTCGCCTCGGCCGTGGCGGCCGGAAAGGGCGCCAGGCACCCGGCCCGCCGGACCTTTCAGGCCCTGCGCATCGCGGTCAACGACGAACTGGGGGCCCTGGCCGACCTGCTCGACGTCGTGCCATCGGTGGTCCGGCCAGGCGGCAGGGTGGCGGTGATCAGCTTCCACTCGCTCGAGGATCGCATCGTCAAGCGGCGGTTCCACGCGCCGCCCTACCGCCAGACGACCAAGAAGCCTCTGCAGGCCAGCGCCGCAGAGCAGGAACGCAACCCCCGCGCACGCAGCGCGAAACTGCGCGTCGCGATCGTTCTCCCGCAGACGGAGGAGGCATAGCGATGGTCCCGGAGAGACGCCTGATCGAGACGACCGTCGACGAGCGGAAGTTCCGCCCGAAGGTTCGTCCGAAGCTCCAGATGCGGACCTTCTACGTGCGTTGGGGCGTGACCGTGGTGGTCGCGATCCTGGCGGTCTCGCGCTTCGCCGCCGCCGCCCAGGTCGGCTACGCCATCGACCGCACGCAGGCCCAGCTCCAGGTGGCACAGGCGCAGGAACTGGCCTTGCAGGGGCGGGTCGCCGCCCTGACGTCGGCGGGACGGCTCGCCTCCATCGCGCCGAAGCTCGACTTGGTGCCGGCGCCGCCGGTTCTGGCGGTCACGGTGCCGACGGGCGGCAGCGCGTCGGCGCAGCAGGGCGTCCGCAGTTCGCACAAGTCCGGCGTCGTCGCCGCCGTCGGCGCACTGATCCAGTCGATCACCAAGGCGGTGACCGGCATGTAACGGAGCGGAGGGATGCGTAGTGCCACCCACAGGTACCCAGCGGCGCCGCATGCTCGCGGCGCTCTATTTGGTCCTGGCGATCGTGGTGGCGCTGATCGTGCGCACCTCCTTTGTCATGCTGGTACGCGGGCCGGACCTTGCCGACACGGGCAAGCAGGTGCGCCTGCGCAAAATCCCGGTGGGCGCGCCACGCGGCGAGATCGTCACGGCGGATGGGGTGGTGCTCGCGGGGTCGCGCACGACCTACCAGCTCTATGCCGTGCCGCGCCAGGTCGAGGATCGGCAGAAGGTGGCGGCGGAACTCGCGCCGATCGTGCAGAGATCCCCGGAGAAGCTGCTGAAGCTCCTGCAGCAGCGCGTCACGCTCGTCTGGCTGGCACGCTCGCTGAGCGACCAGCAGCTGGCGGCGATCCGGGCTCTCCATGTCGCGGGGCTCGGTCTCGCGCCGAAGGCGACGCGCGTCTATCCGAACGGCAAGCTCGCCGGAGCGGTGCTGGGCTTCTCCGGCATCGACAACCAGGGTCTCGAGGGCATCGAGCGGTCGTACGACAAGGTGCTGCGCGGCAAGAACGGCGCGATCGGGATTGAGATGGACGCCTACAATCGCCTTCTCCACCAGCCACGCGTCACCTACACGCCGCCGAAGCCTGGCGACAAGGTCGTGCTGACGCTGCGCTCCGACGTCCAGGAAATCGCCACCGAGGCCGCGGAGACGGCCAGGGCCGACACGGGCGCCAAGCTCGTCAGCGTCCTGGTCCTCGACGTGCGCACCGGCGGCGTCCTCGGCATGGCGCTCGACCCATCCTACGACCCGAGCGACTTTGCCGCCTACCCGGCCGAGCAGCGGCGCAACGCGGCCGTGAGCGACATCCTGCCGCCCGGCTCGACCTTCAAGGCCATCACCGCCGCAGCCGCCCTGGCGCAAGGCGTCGTGACGCCGGACTCGGGTTTCTACGACCCGGGCTTCGTGCGCGTGGACGGCGTGCCGCTGCGCTGCTGGAAGCGCTCGGGGCACGGATCGATCAACTTCGCGGACGTCGTGGCGCACTCGTGCAACGTCGGCTTCGTGGAGGTCGGCCTGCGCCTCGGGACCGCCAAGTTCTACGACTACCTGAACAAGTTCCGGGTGATCGGCACGACAGGCATCGACCTCCCGGGCGAGGCGCGTTCGATCGTTCCGCCGCAGGCGCGCGTCAAGCCGATCGACCTGGCGACGATGGCCTTCGGGCAGACGCTGGCGCTGTCGCCGATCAGCCTCATCTCGGCGATCGGCGCGATCGCGGATGGAGGGACTTGGAACCAGCCGCATCTGATGAAGGAGATCGAGGCGCCGGACGGGAAAGTACTCAGCCGCTGGCAGGGAGTATCGGAGCAGATCGTGCCGCAGTCCGCCGCGAAGACCGCGGTTCGCCTGCTGGAAGGCGTTGTCCGCAAGGGCAGCGGCCGCCCGGCGCAGGTGCCCGGCTATGACCTCGCGGGCAAGACGGGCACGGCCCAGGCGGTGATCAACGGCCGTTACGTCGAGGGCAAGTACATCTCGTCCTTTGTGGGCTTCGGACCGGCCCAGAACCCCCAGGTGGCGATGCTGGTCCAGATCTTCGAGCCCGTCGGCCCCTATTACGGCGGCCAGATCGCCGCGCCTGTCGTGGGTCGGGCCATGGGGAGGGTGCTCGCCGCTCTCAAGATTCCGCCGCAGGCCTCCCCGCCGCAGCCGCTCCCCGATCTGCTCGGCCTGAGCGGCCAGAAGGCGGCCGCATCGCTCAAAGCGCTTGGCCTCAACGCGAACCTGATCGGCCCGGGCGAGCGTGTCACGAGCCAGTTTCCGCCGGCAGGGGCTGCGATCCAGCCGGGATCGCGGGTGCTCGTGTACCTCGGCGCAGGTGGCGAGGTGACGGTGCCGGACCTGCGTTCCATGACGGTGGACGCCGCCGCTCTGGCCCTGGATCGCCTCGGACTGCGCCTGCGCGTGGACGGCGAGGGCAAGGTGGTCGAGCAGGAGCCGGCGCCAGGCGCCAAGCTGCCCCTGGGTGGCACCGTGTGGATTCACGCCACGTCGCCGCCCGCTCCGCATAACACGTAGACAATCCCTTCATACTGGATGTGCAGCCCAAGGCTGTCGGAGGTTATGCGCACATGCTGCTTTCGGAGTTGGCCAAGGGAATCGGTCAGGTCGTCGGTGTCGACGTGGAGGTCCGGGACGTCCAGCACGACTCGCGCGAGGTCGGGCCCGGAGACCTCTACTGCGCTATTGTCGGCCGGGTTCACGACGGCCACGGCTTCATCCGCGAGGCCCTTGCAGCAGGTGCGGCCGCGGTCTGCGTCAGCAGGTCGACGGAGGTGCCGCCAGGGGTGCCGACCGTCCTGGTGGACGACACGCGCGATGCGCTCGGCCTCCTGGCCGCGCGGGTGCACGGCGAGCCGACCCGCAGCCTGCGGATCATCGGCGTCACCGGCACCAACGGCAAGACCACGACGACGTACCTCTTGCGCCACATCCTGCGCAGGGCGGGTCGCAAGGTGGACCTGATCGGCACGGTCGAGCAGACGATCGGCGGCCACGCGGAGAAGGCGCACCGCACCACGCCGGAGGCCACCGACCTGCAGCGCTGGTTCCGCCGCATGCTGGAACTGGGCACGCAGGACGTCGTCATGGAGGTCTCATCGCACGCGCTCGACATGGGCCGCGTGCACGGGGTCGAGTTCGCGGGGGCCGTCTTCACGAACCTGACGCAGGATCATCTCGACTATCACGTCACGTTCGACCGCTACCTCGCGGCCAAGCTGAAGCTCTTTGCGATGATCCCGCCAAGCGGCTTCGGCGTTGTCAACGTCGACGATCCCGCCGCGACGGCGTTCACGCGCCAGCTGCGCGGGAGGCCGATCCGGTTCGGCGTCACGGAGCCCGCCGACCTCAGCGCGCGCGGTGTCGAGCTGCGCGCGGAAGGCAGCCGCTTCACCCTGGCGACATCCCAGGCCGAGGTACCGGTCGACCTGCCGATCGCGGGTCTCTACAACGTGCAGAACGCCCTGGCCGCCGCTGCGGCAGCTCTCGGCGCCGGCCTCGGACTCGAGGACATTGCGGCAGCGCTCGAGGATGCCCCCGCCCCGCCTGGGCGGTTCGAACGCGTGGACAGGGGCCAGCCCTTCTCGGTGATCGTCGACTACGCGCACACGCCGGACGGCATCGCCAAGCTCCTCGGCGCGGTGCGGGCGATCACGCCCGGCCGGGTGTTCATCGTCTTCGGCTGCGGCGGCGACCGCGACCGCGGCAAGCGCCCCCAGATGGGTGCCCTTGCGGCGACCATGGCCGACCAGATCTTCCTGACGACCGACAACCCGAGGTCCGAGGATCCGGCCGTGATCACCGAGCAGATCGAGTCTGGCATCAGGGAACTGGGCAAGCGCAACTTCGTCCGCGAACTGGATCGCAGGCGTGCGATCAGACTGGCCATGCACGCCGCGAAGCCCGGCGACGCCGTCGTGATCGCGGGCAAGGGACACGAGGACTACCAGCTGCTCGGCGACGTGGTCGAGCATTTCAGCGACCGTGAAGAGGCGGCAGCAGCGTTGGAGGAACTTCTTCGTTGAAGATCGGCGAACTGGCGGCCGCGACCGGCGGCCGTCTCCTGCAGGGGGATCAAGACTGGACGATCGCCCACGCGGCGGTCGACTCGCGCAAGGTGCAGCCGGGCGACCTCTTCGTGGCGGTCCAAGGTGAGCGGACCGACGGACACCTTTACATCGACAAGGCTCTCGAGGCGGGTGCGGCCGGCGTCCTGATGGAACGGGCCGTCGCGTTGCCTGCGGGCGTGTCGGCGGTGCTGGTCGACGACGTGCGGCGGGCGCTGCTCGCGGCCGCGCGTTACATGGCGGCCCGTTATGGCGGGCTCGTGGGGGCCGTGACGGGTTCGGTGGGCAAGACGACGACCAAGGAACTCTGGGCGGCCTCTCTGACGCCGCTTGGTCCCGTGTTCCGCAACCCGGGCAACTTCAATTCGGACATCGGCATGCCCTTGGCCCTCTTCGGGCTGACGGAGGAGCACCGCAGCGCGGTCTTCGAGCTTGGCATGCGGGGGCGTGGCGAGATCGCGCGCCTCGCGGGCATCGTGCGCCCTAGGATCGGCATCATCACGGTGATCGGCCATGCGCACCTCGAAGTGCTGGGCAGCGTGGAGGCGATCGCCCGCGCCAAGTCCGAGCTCCTGAGCGCCTTGCCGCAGGACGGCACGGCGGTGCTCAACGCCGACGACCCTTGGCTGCCCTTCCTGCGCCTGTCGGCGCCGCACCGGATCCTGCTCGTGGGCAGAGATCCATCGGCCGACCTACGCATCCTGGGCAGCGAGAACCTGGGCGTCGAGGGGAGCCTCCTGTACCTCGGCTACGGCAAAGAGCACATCACGTGCCGCCTCAGGCTGGTCGGGGAGGGTGCGGTGCTCGACGCCGCGCTTGCGGTCGGTGGCGCACTGGCCGCCGGGGTGCCGTTCACGGAGGCCGCCGGGGCGCTCTCGCGGGCCGAGCCGCCGCGCGGCCGTCTGCGCACCTTGACCAGGCGAGGCATGACGGCCATCGACGACACCTACAATGCATCACCGCAGTCTCTCGACGTGGCATTGAAACTCCTGCGGGAGCTGCCATGCCAGGGTCGCCGCGTCGCGGTGCTCGGGGACATGCGGGAGCTCGGCGACGAGGAGGCCGAACTTCACAGGGCCATGGGCCGTTCGGCGGCGGCGAGCGCGGACGTCGTGTTGGCGGTCGGGGAGTTCGCCACGCTGGTGGCCGAGGCGGCCAGGGCGGCAGGCGCGTCCGCCGAGGCGTTCGCCGACGTCGGGGCGGTAGCCCCGTGGCTTAGGCGGTTCTGCAGGGAAGGCGATGTCGTGCTCTTCAAGGCGTCGCGCGCGATCGGTCTCGAGCGGGCGCTCGGCGAATGGCTGGAGGTGGCCCCATGAGCCCGCTCTGGTCTCTCGGGCTCGGGTTCGTGCTCGCCTTCGGCCTGGGGCCTTTGGCGATCCGCGTGCTGCGGACGCTCCACTTCGGGCAGACGGTGCGCGAGGTGGGGCCGCAGTCGCACCTCAAGAAGACCGGCACGCCGACGATGGGCGGCCTGCTGTTCCTCGTGGCAGCGACCCTGGCCGCCGTGGCCTTCGGTCCCCGCGACAACCTGATGTGGGCGGCGCTGGCCTTCACCTGGGGCAACGGCTTGATCGGGTTCGCGGACGACTTCATCAAGGTGCGCCTGCACCGGCCGCTGGGCGTCCGGGCGCGGACCAAGCTCGGCCTCGGCGCGCTTCTCGGCCTTGTGTTCGGCCTGCTCGCGCTTGGGCCGCTGAAGCTCGGCACGGATGTGCTCGTACCGTTCACGCACCTGGTCTGGCAGCCCGAACCCGTGCTGTTCGTCGTCCTCGTGCTGCTAACGGGGCTTGCCACCACCAATGCGGTGAATCTCACGGACGGCCTGGACGGTCTCGCCGGCGGTCTCGGGCTGATCGTGGCCATGCTCTTTTCCGCGTTCGCCGTCGCGGACGGGGTTTTCTCCCTCGCCACCTTCTCCCTGGCCCTTGCCGGGGCGCTCGGCGGCTACCTCTACTACAACCTGCATCCGGCCAGGGTGATCATGGGCGACGTCGGCTCCTTCGCCTTGGGCGGCGCGCTTGCGGCCGTCGCGGTGCTGCTGCGACTCGAGCTCGTGCTGGTCGTGGCGGGCTTCGTGTTCGCCATCGAGACCCTGTCGGTCGCGGTGCAGGTGTTCTGGTTCCGGCGCACCGGCCGGAGGCTTTTGCGCATGTCTCCGCTGCACCATCACATGGAGCTCGGAGGCATGGCGGAGACGGCGGTCGTCTACCGCTTCTGGATCCTCGGACTGATCTGCGCGGTCCTGGCGTATGTAGCGTTCTGGGCTTGAGACCAAGGGGTACGAAGGAGGAGGGACGGCGTGCAGCGCAAGCCGATCGACCACATCCTACTGGCCGCCGTCCTGACACTGCTCGGGTTCGGCGTCGTCATGGTGTTCTCGGCGTCTTCGATCGAGGCCAGTGTCGTCAACCACAACCCCTACTACTATCTTGAGCGCCAGCTGGTCTGGGCGGGGCTCGGCCTTGCGATCATGGCGTTCTTCGCACGCTTCGACTACCACCGGCTGGTGCCGCTCGCGCAACCGGTGGCCATCGCGACCGTGCTGCTACTGATCCTCGTACTGGTGCCGCACATTGGCCGCGACGTCAACGGCGCA
>DAIBJA010000072.1 GCA_027420455.1 Clostridia bacterium
GGTGGCGGGGTCTGGCCACCGGCTCGTGACGACCTTGCCGCGGGTGTAGAAATGGATGCCCTCCGGCCCGTAGATGTGCGTATCGCCGAAGAGCGACTGCTTCCAGCCGCCGAAGGAGTAGTAGCCGACGGGTACGGGAATCGGCACGTTGATCCCCACCATGCCTGCCTCGACGTCGAACTGGAAACGCCTTGCGGCGCCGCCGTCGCGGGTGAAGATCGCTGCACCGTTGCCCCATGGGTTCTCGTTGACGAGACGAATGGCGTCCTCGTAGGTTTCCACCCGGACCACCGAGAGCACGGGTCCGAAGATCTCATCGCGGTAGCAGTCCATCTCCGGCGTCACGCGGTCGAGCAGCGAGACGCCGAGGAAGAAGCCGGTGCCGGTGGAGACGGGGTCCTGCCGGCCGTCCACCACTACCGTCGCACCCTGGCCCCGTCCCGAGTCGAGGTAGGAGGCGACGCGATCGCGATGTTCTCGCGTGACGAGCGGTCCCATCTCGGACTGCGCGTCGCGCCCGTCGCCGATCCTCACCCTCGCCATGCGTTCCTTGATCGCAGCCACCAAGGGGTCGCCGATCGCGCCGACCGCCACCACCACCGAAATGGCCATGCAGCGCTCGCCGGCGGAGCCAAAGCCGGCCGAGACGGCGGCGTCGGCCGCCATGTCAAGATCCGCGTCGGGCAGGACGATCATGTGATTCTTGGCACCGGCCAGGGCCTGCACCCGCTTGCCCGACCGCGTGGCCGACTCGTGGATCGCGCGCGCCACCGGTGTCGACCCGACGAAGGAGACAGCCTTGACATCCGGGTCGGCCAGGATCGCGTCGACAGCGACCCGGTCGCCGTGGACGACGTTGAAGACGCCATCGGGCAATCCTGCCTCGCTGAGAAGCTCGGCGATGCGCATGGCGGGGGAGGGGTCCTTCTCGGACGGCTTCAGCACGAAAGTGTTGCCGCAGGCGATGGCATTCGCGAACATCCACATGGGCACCATGGCCGGGAAGTTGAACGGCGAGATGCCTGCCACCACGCCGAGCGGCTGGCGGATCGAATAGACGTCGAGGTCGGTGGACACCTGTTCGCTGTACTCCCCCTTGAGCAGGTGGGGGATGCCGCAGGCGAACTCTACATTCTCGAGGCCGCGCGCCACCTCACCCGAGGCGTCCGAGAGGACCTTGCCGTGCTGGGCGGTGATGTGCGCCGCGATCTCGCTGCGGTGCGCGTCGAGCGTGTCGCGGATGCGGAAGAGGATGTCGGCCCTCCGCGACAGCGAGGTCGCGCGCCAGGCCGGAAAAGCGGCTGCAGCCGCCACGATCGCCGTCCGCACCTCTTCGGCCGACGCGAAGTCGACCCGATGCGTCTCGATGCCTGTAGCCGGATCGAAGACAGGGCCGCTGCGTCCCGATGCGCCAGGGGCTACCTGGCCCGCGATGTAGTGTGAGATCTGTTCCATCGAACCGCCTCCCTTGCGTGCCCTTCAAGCGACCAGGCTGTGCTCCAGCGCCTTCAGCACCACGGAGAGCGCCTCTTCGAGGTCGCCCTCGGCGATCACGAGAGGGGGCTGAAGGCGCACGACGTTGCCGTCGACGCCGCCGACGCCGATCAGGACGCCGTGCTCGCGGCAGTAGGCGCGTACCGCCTTGGCGAGCGCCGCGTCCGGCTGCTTCGAGGTGCGGTCCTTGACGAGTTCGACGCCGATCATGAGGCCGAGACCCCGCACCTCGCCGACGCACGTCATGTCCTGCGAGCCCAGGCGCAGGCGCTCGAGAGCCCGGGATCCCAGGCGCGCGGCACGCCCGGGGAGATCGTCGTCCTGCATCACGTCGAGGTTCGCGAGCGCGGCGGCGCAGGAGACGGGGTTGCCGCCGAATGTCGAGAGGTGCTCGCCGGGGCGGAAGCTCTGGGCCACCTCGCGCCGCGCGATGGTGGCGGAGAGCGGGAAGCCGTCCGCGATGCCCTTGGCGGAGACGAGGATGTCGGGCTCGACGCCGAAGTGTTCGATGGCGAAGAGACGTCCGGTGCGGCCGAAACCGCACTGCACCTCGTCCGCGATCAGGAGCACGCCGTAGCGGTCCAGGATCTCCTTGACGGCAGGCAGGTACGTCTTCGGCGGCACGATGATGCCGCCTTCCCCCATGACCGGTTCGGCGATGAAGGCGGCGACGTCGCCGCTCGTGTGGAAGCGGATCACGTCCTCGACGGCCGCCGCCGTCTGCCTGCCGATCTCCTCCGGGTCGCCCGAGAACCGCGACCGGTAGGGATAGGGCGTGGGGGCGAAGGCCACGCCGGGCAGGTACGGCCCGCCGCGGGTCTTGCGGGACATGTTGCCGGTGAGGCTGAGCGTGCCCACCGAGCGGCCATGGAAGCTGCGCTCGAGCGCGATGAATTCGTGGCGGCCGGTGAAGGCCTTGGCCATGCGCATGGCAGCCTCGATGGCCTCGGCGCCGGAATTGGCGAAGAAGGTCTGCTCGAGCCGCCCCGGAGTGACGGCGGCGAGGCGCTCGGCGAGGTCTGCGACCGGCTCGAGGTAGTAGGTGTAGGAACTGGCGTGGATGAGCCGATCGATCTGCGACTTCGCGGCATCGCGCACCCTGGGGTGGACGTGGCCCGCGTTGACGACCGAGATGCCGGCGAAGCAGTCGATGTAGCTGCGCCCGTCGTCCGCGGTGACGCGGGCTCCTTCGGCCCGCGTGATCACAATCGGCTCGAGTCCGCCGGTAAAGCTCGTGTTGACGTAGCGCTCATACTTCTCCCTGGTGTTCGTATGCGTTGCCTCCTCTGGCCTAGAGACTAGGGGACTGCGCCCTGCGGGTTGAGGGACGAAGTGTCACATATGTTCACCTGATTCTGTGACAAAACGTCCGGTGCTTTGCGTGTCCTGCAGTCTCGAGGCCACCATCGCCAGGTTGAGGCGAAAGCGGCGATCCGGCCGCAGGAAGTCTTCGCCGAGCAGGGAGGCGATGCGGTCGATGCGGTGGTAGAGGGTCTGTCGCCGGATGCCAAGCTCGTGGGCGGCGGCATCCTTGTGGTCCATGCGCAGGAGGATATCGAGCGTGCGCAAAAGCTCCGTGCCGTGCCGGCGGTCGTGGGCCAGGAGTGGGCCCATCTCCTCCTCGACGCAGGTCCTGAGGTCGAAGTCCGCGCGCAGACTCCCCAGCATGCGCAGGGCGCCGAGCTCCTCGTAGAAGGGGCTCGTGGTTCCCCCGGACCAGATGGCGGCGGTGAGGGCGAGGTGCGCCTCCGCAAGCGCGCGCGGCAAGTCCGTCCAGGGCACGAGGCCCGAAGCTCCGAGGAACACTCGGGACGTGTCGCCTAGCCGGCCGATGTCTGCCGAGAGCTGCCGCAGATCGGCGCGGGTGGGAGGGTCCAGGACGAGCAGGGCGAGGTCTTCGCCGCGCCGACCGGCCAGGCCGTGCATGCCGCGCTGCTGGACAGCGCCGCCGAGCGCTGGGCGGAGGCGCAACGTGGGTATGCCCTCCAGGCGCAGCAGGAAGAGCATAGCCCGCACCGGTGGGCGGCCGGACGACCCGATCCGCTCCAGGCTCGTCTCGGGCAGCGTGGCCCATTCGCCTTTCAGGAGCCGCGCGAGGAGGATGTCGTCGTCGGGAGGAGGCAGCGGCCCCTGACCGCGTGTGCGCGGGACCTGGGCGAGCGCCGCGGCGGCAAGTTCGAGCGCCATGGCGGCGGCGATGTCTTCTCCCGGCCGGCAGGAGGCGGCCAGCAGCCCGGACCTGCCGTCCTGCTGCAGCACGAGCCGCGATGCGATCGCGATGCCGTCGAAGAGAGCCGTCTCCGCCGGCATCGCGCTGACGGCTTGAGGCGAGCGCAGAAGCTCGGCTGCCCGTGCCTCGAGCACCCCAAGGCGCTCAGGCGGCCCGCTGCGGATGGGTTCGGCCCCGATGGGCAGGAACAGGGCAGCGTCCCCTAGCCAGCGGGAGAGGAGTGCCAGAATGTCCGCTTCGGCTTGCGGGCTCCCCAGGAGATGGCGCAGGTCCTCTGCCAGCTGCTGCAGGGACCGCAGGATCTGCTTCTCTCCTTGCAGGATGACGGCGTGCACGTCGCGGGTGATGTCCACGAAGCGCACCGGCTGGGCAAAGGCGATCAAGGGCAGCTCGAGGCGGTCCGCGAGTTTCAGCATGTCATCGGGAATGCGCCTCAGGTAGCGGCCGAGTTCGATGCAGACGCCAGCCACCCCGCATTCGGCGAGTCGCTCGAGGTAGCGGCGCCTCTCCTGAGGCTGGTGCAGGCCGACACCTGTCGAAAGGACGAGCTCCTGTCCGCGCAGGTAGCGGGCGATATCGGGAATCTCCCCGACGTGCACCCAGCGGACGGGCTCGTCGAGGCCCTGGCGTCCTGCCAGGACCTCCGCGCCCTGCAAGGCAGGCAGGCGCAGCAACTCCCGCAAGGTTGGCAGATCGGACGGGCGCATCTCGGACAACCCTATCACCTGCCTCGGCATCGCAGCCTTGGGTCGTCGCGCGAGGTTCCCCTTCAGCCGTCCAACGCTGACAGGAACGATGCGTAGAGTGGGTTGTTCGGCGCGAGCTCCCGGAGGGCGGTCCGGATTCCCTCTTCGATCTCCTTCCCCTCCCCAGGCGAGCACCAGCCTGCGACTGGACCCAGGCGGGCGAAGGCGAGCGTGAGCGTGGCGACGTCGCAGGTGCAGTAGGCGGCGATGTCCTGCAGTTGACCAGCCGCCCACAGAGAGTGGACATCGCCGCCGCCGACGCCCAGTTTGCCCGGGATGCCCAGCATGGTGGCCGTCTCGTGCTGGCTCAGGGGCGTGGAGCTGCCATAATCCGAAAGCACATCCATCAGATCCGGGTGGCTGTCGCGGAAGCGCTGCCGGTAATCGTCGCGCCAGATTGGCGCAGGTGAAAGGCCGTGCGTGAGTGCGCGCTGCGTCAGCACGGGCACGTCGAAGCGCCGGCCGTTGTAGGTCACGAGGCGCACGCCTGGCGCGCGATGCGCGAAACCGGCCCAGAAGGCCTGCAGCAGGGTCCGCTCGTCGCCTGTGCCGAGGGGACGCAGAACCTCGATCCGGCCGTCCCTAGCGATGGCGCAGACGGAGATCTCGACGACCCGGTGGTAGAGGGGCTTGGGGAAGCCGTACGCCTCGTCCGCGCCGCGTGGCGGAGCGACGAGCGCCAGGGCGTCGGCTTCGGAGAGCTGCGGCTGTGCAAGCACCTTCCGAGCCATGTCGGCATCGACCACGGTTTCGACGTCGAAAATTAGGGCGGGCCGCAAGAGCTGGCCTCCCTTCGGTGGATCCTGATCTGCTCCGGCTTCCGCACCGCCCTCGGGTTTCCTGCAAGGAACGCTGCGGGCGGCGCGTGACGAACTGGTACCCGCGTACAATGCCGTTGCCTTCCTCTGTCCAGGTATAGTAGATGGCAGGCAATCGCAGGGTTGGGGAGGGGTACATCTGTCCAGGAGCGCGTTCCTGCGACTCCATGAAGTCCGCAAGACCTACGGCGACGTCCGCGCGGTGGACGGCGTCGATCTGGGTATCGAACCTGGATGCATCTTCGGCCTCCTGGGGCCGAACGGAGCCGGGAAGACGACGACCCTCGAGATGATCGAGGGTCTGAGGCGTCCGGACAGCGGCAGTATCACCTACGGCGACCACGACCTCGTGCGCAGCCCCGCCGTCGCCCGGGAGCGCTTCGGCGTGCAGCTGCAGACGTCCGCCTTTTTCGAACTGCTGCGCGTGGACGAGACGATCGACCTCTTCGCGAGCTTCTACCGTCACACGCTCTCCACCGAGACCTTGATCGAACGGTTCGAGCTGGGAGAGAAGCGCAAGGCCTATGTCCAGAACCTCTCGGGCGGCCAGCGCCAGCGGCTCGCCGTCGCGGTGGCGCTCGTGAACGACCCTGAGGTGGTGTTCCTGGACGAGCCGACAGCAGGTCTTGATCCCCAAGCCAGGCGCAATGTCTGGGACTCGGTGCGCCAGTTGCGCGCGGAGGGCAGAACGGTCGTCCTGACGACGCACTACATGGACGAGGCCGAGGCCCTCTGCGACCAGCTGGCCGTGATGGACCACGGACGTGTTCTGGACGAGGGCCAGCCGCAGGAGCTCATCGAACGCCGCCAGCCGGGTGCCTTCATCGAGGTGGCGGCCGAGGTGCCGATCACGGGAGATCTCCGCCTGCCGGGGCTCGAACGCGTCACGCATGAGGGGCCGAAGACGGTCCTCATGACGCAGCGTCTCGACGAGACCCTGGGCGCCTTGGCAGAGTGGGCCAAGCAGGAGGGTGTACCCCTCACCGGTCTTGCGACGCGTACCGCCACCCTCGAGGATGTCTTCCTCCAACTGACGGGAAGGAGCCTGCGCGACTGATGAGACAACTTTTCAAGGTGACGGGGGCGCTTCTTCGTACGCTGGTGCGCAACCGCCAGGCGCTTTTCTGGACCTTCTTCTTTCCCGTGATGCTGATGGTCGTGTTCGGTTTCCTCGGCAACTCGAATTTCAAGCTCAACCTCCTCGTCACGGGGCCGCGCAGCGGGCCCGAGGCCAGGATCGTACAGGCCTACGAGAAGATCCCCTACTTCAAGGTCCAGCGGGCGGACCGCAAGAGCGCGCTTCACCTGGTGCGCATCGGCCAGGCCGACGCGGCCTTGCTACTGCCGCCCGCGTCGAGCCCACCGCCCTGGCACGCCACGCTCGTCTACAACAGCGCCAACCTGCAGACGGCCCAGCAGGCCGTGTCCGCCGTCACCTCGGCCGCCGCCGAGATCAACCTCGCGATGACCGGCCAGCACCCCTACCTCGTCGTCAAGTCCGAGGCTGCTTCCGGCAGCCGCTCCTCGACCTACCTAGACTTCCTGCTGCCAGGCGTCCTGGCCCTCATGGCGATGCAGAACAGCCTCTTCGGCGTCGCCGGCAGCCTGACGCGCTGGAAGGAGAAGGGCGTCCTCAGACGCTTCCTCGCAACGCCCCTGCGCCCTGTGCAGTTCCTCGGCGGAGTCGTCCTCTACCAACTCGTCTTCGGCATCCTCAGCGCCGCCTTGATCGTCGCGATCGCGGTGGCCTTCCTCCACGCGACGGTGGTGCTGCCGCTCTTGCCGCTCCTGATCACGGTGGTCGTCGGCATGGCTGCCTTCCTCGCGATCGGCTTCGTGATCGCCGGCTTTGCCAAGACCGAGGAGGCGAGCATGCCGATCATCAACGTCGTCAGCTTCCCGATGATGTTCCTGAGCGGCGTCTTCTTCCCGGTCACGAGCCTGCCGCCGTTCCTGCGCTCCATCGTCCACGTCCTGCCGCTCACCTACCTCGTGGACGGCGTGCGGGGGCTCATGTCCGGGCAGTACGCCGCCTGGGCGCCGAACGTGCAGAGCGACATCCTGGCCTTGCTCGGCTGGTTCGTGCTCCTCGCCATCGTCTCGACCCGCACCTGGCGCTGGGAGTAGCAGGAGCACCGGCGCGCCGGGAGGCCTCGCGGCGTCCTCACGCTATCATGGAGGTGAGGGTCGGCTGACGCTGGGGAGGTGCCTCAGGTGGATGTCAGTTTGAGACCGGCGCAGGAGGCAGACCTGCCGCTCTACTACCGCTGGCAGGATGAGGAGCCGCACTGGGACCGCTATAGCTGCGGCCCCGTGCAGCTCGTGCATCCCTATCCCGTGTTCCGCGCTAGGTACGTTGAAGCGCTTTCGGGCGGCGGAGAGATCGCGTTCAGCGTGCTTGCGGACGCGAGGGTCGTGGGACGCATGGTCGCCTATGACGAGAATCCGCGCAACCGCAGCATGGAGATCGGCTACTACCTGTCCGAGGACGCCCGGGGACAGGGAATCGGACGTGAGGCACTAGCCCTCTTTGTGGGTATTCTGTTCACCTGGCCAGGCAAGCGCCTGCACAAGCTCTACGCCACGACATGGGCCGAGAACCTGGCGTCCATCGCCTTGCTCGAACATGCGGGCTTCCGCTTGGACGGCCGCCTGCGCGATCATTACATGATCGACGGCCGCTACAGCGACGAGCTCTGCTACTCGCTTCTGCGGAGCGAATGGCAGGGGGCGTAGGCTGTGGCATTGGCGCCCTCTCTCTCAGCGTGATAGGATCGCTTTGGTTCAACCTGCGCGAGCGCACAACTCGGCAGGCTCTTTTGCAGGCGCGATGCGATTTCGTCAATTGAAGCGCTCGGCCCTCAGGCTATTTTCAGCCGGGCTGGGTAGACTTCGGGCAGGAGACCTGGGGGAGGGTGCCTCTTTTGTGTGGAATCGCCGGGATCGTCGAACGCGACCCTCGTCAAAGCGCCCGGGACGAGCTCGAGCGGATGCTGGAGGCTCTCAGGCACCGCGGCCCGGACGACGAGGGCACATTCTTCGCACCAGGCGTAGCGATCGGCATGCGCCGCCTCGCCATCGTGGACCCCGTTGGCGGCGCGCAGCCTTTTTACAGCGAGGATCGCCGGGTCGTCGCCGTCGTCAACGGCGAGATCTACAACCATGCCGAACTGCGCCGCGATCTGACGCGGCGCGGCCATCAGTTCGCCGGCGCATCGGACGCCGAGGTCGTGGTGCACCTCTACGAGGAGCGCGGCGCGTCGTTCGCTGAAGAGATCGCCGGCATGTACGCCGTGGCGCTCTACGATACAGCACGCCGCACACTGCTGCTGGCCCGGGACCCCCTGGGCATCAAGCCGCTGCTGTGGCGCACCCTAGGCCGCGGCGTCGCCTTCGCGTCGGAGTTGCGGGCGCTCCTGAGCTGCGGCAACGTGCCGGCGCTGAACCTGAAGGCGCTTGATCGCTATCTCCTCTTCCGCACCGCGGTAGGCGAGGAGACGATCGTCGAGGGAATTCACCGGGTACCGCCAGGCCATACGCTCTTGCGGCACGGAGACGGGCGGATCGAGATGCGCCGGACGCTGCGCCCGAGGACATACGCAGGGGGGATCAGTCCGGAGGAGGCGATCGAGGAGCTCGACCGGCGCCTGGGCCAGGCGGTCGAACGGCACCTGCAGGGTGACCAGCCGATCGGCGTGCTGCTTTCGGGCGGCGTAGACTCGGGCCTCGTTCTGCACTATGCGGCCAAGGCCATGGGCGGCGAGCTCAAGGCGTACACGGCCGGGTTCGCGGGCTTTGGCGACGAAGGGGAGGAGTTCACCGTCACGCAGGCGACGGCTGAGGCCTACGGCGTGCCGCTGACGCAGCTTGTGGTGGACTCGAGGGACGCCGAGCGCCATCTCCTGGCGCTCAATTTCGACATCGACGAGCCGAACGGCGACCCGACCGCCCTCCCGCTCAGGGCGGTCGCGGAGCGCGCTGCGCAGGACGTGCCCGTCGTGCTGAGCGGCGAAGGGGCGGACGAGCTCTTTGCCGGCTATCCCGGTTACGACGAACCGCTCGTGGTGGAGCGGTTTTCTCGCCTCGTGCCCAGAATGCTCAGGCAGGCCCTGGCGGAATCGAGGCTGCCGGGGCGCGGACTCGCCGCGCGCAGTCTCAAGTCCTTGAGCGACCGCTACCTCGGCATCGGCATGAGCTGGCAGGACCCGGAGCGCCAAGCCCTCTACCAGCCGGAGGTCCGCCTCAGCCTACAGGACCACCGGCCGGGGCGGCTTGCCGCCGAGGCGTTTGTCGCGGCCCAGGCCGACGGCCATGACTGGCTCGGCGCGATGTTGCAGGTGGACCGGAGGGTCTGGCTGTCGGACGAGGCCTTGCTCAAGCTTGACCGGCTGACGATGTCGTTCGGCCTCGAGGCGCGTGTGCCGTACCTGGACGGCGAGGTGGTGGACATGGCGGACGCCCTGCCCTGGACCTACAAGCTGCACGACGGTCAGGGCAAGTGGTTGCTGCGGCAGGTGGCGCGGCGGCATCTGCCGCAGGAAGCCGCGTTGCGACGCAAGCGCGGCTTTCCGTCGCCGATCTCGCGCCTGCTCTCTGGTCCCTTGCGCGATCTTGCCTACGATGCGCTGACGGATGAAACCGCGCGTTCGCGAGGCCTCTTCGAACCCGCGGCGGTTGAGGCCGCCCTCGGCCGCCTGAATGGCAGGCCGAGCCAGGACGGACGCATGGTCTATGTCCTCCTGGCCTTGGAGCTGTGGCTGAGGCAGGTTTATGACGCGGCTGCCGGTACGGACGCGGCGCGGGAGGGCTACGGCAGCTGAGTCGGCACCGGCAGGCTCCAGGCGTCCGCGCATGATGCCCCGATCGAACCGCAGGCGGCTCCTAGCGCCGATCCCGCCAGGAGGGCGCCGATGAGGGCGGCGGCCACGGTGAACGGGAGCCACGGGAGCGACAGGTTGCCCGCGTGCGGCAGCGCTCCTTGCAGATAGCGCATGTAGCCATGGTTCAGGAGGAGAATGGCCCCACGGGGGAATTCTGCCAGCAGGGCGGCTGTCCAACCTGCGATGAGGCCGCCCGCCATGGCCGTCCGTCGATCGTTTCCCGCGCGTCGCAGCCGGAAGCCCGCATAGCCATAGAGCAAGATCTCCACGACGAAGACTACCATCGGCAGCATGGTGCCTTGGTGGGTCATGCCGCGGCTGCCGCCACGACCGATGAAGACGATCCAAGCCAGCGCCGCCGCGGGCAATCCCGATGCGAGTCCGCTGCGCAGCGCGGCAGCGTTGATGCCTAGGCGATTCATCGAATCCTTCCCTTCGTCTCGTCCGCTCGGACGGGGACCCAGTCGACCGTTAGGCTACAATGGGCAGGGAGGCTACGCCTGTGCGACGACGCAGCTATCGCGATCTGCCCGCGACCTATGCGATCCTTGTCATCCTGGCCATCATGTACGTGCTCGAGGGCGGACTGGGCGGTTCGCCCCAACTCATGCGCATGGTGGACCTCGGCGCGCAGGTCAATGTCCTCGTTCTGCAAGGACAGTGGTGGCGCATATTCACGGCCATCTTCCTGCACCTCAACTGGCTGCACATCCTTGTCAACGGCTACAGCCTCTTTGTGATGGGCGAACTGGTGGAGCCGGCATTCGGCTCCCGCCGCTTTGTCGTCGTGTTCCTGCTGGGCGGCATCATGGGCGGACTACTGGCTCTTGTCACCTATCCGCCATATACCGTCCTTGTCGGGGCGTCGGGCGCCATCTTCGGGCTGCTCGGCGCCACGGGCGTCATCGCCCTCGAGGCGCAGAGGCCGGTGCGAAGCTACCTCCTGCGCTGGCTGGGCAGCATCCTCGTCTTGAACCTTGCGCTCGACTTCATGTATCCCGGCATCGGCGTATGGGACCATGTGGGTGGGCTTATCGGCGGCTTCCTCGCAGCGTACATGCTGGGCGGCGTTCACCGTCTTAGCGGCTGGCCTTCGCGCGCCGCGGGAGTCGCCTACGTCGTGGTCTGTGTCGGCCTCATCGCTTTCGCGCACATCTACGGCTAGATGCGCCACTAAGATATACCACGCTGCGCAGGCCGGACAACCGGCGGTGCAGGGATGGCAGTGTGCTATAATGCTGCCAACTTCGGTGAAGGGGCTTGAACGTGCTCTCGAAGCTGCGCCCGCACCTGTACCTGCCGTCCGTCCAGAGCGTGGATCCTCGGCTGCTCAGGCGCCGCGGCATCCGCGGCGTCGTGCTGGATCTCGACAACACGCTCGCAGGCTGGAACTCTCCGAGGCCCTCACGTGAGGTAAAGGCCTGGGTGCAGCGCCTGCGCGGCACCGGCATCGGCGCCGTGATCCTCAGCAACAACGGCCGGGGCAGGGTCGAGGACTTTGCCGGTTGGCTAGGCGTGCCGTTCATCCCGCATGCCCGCAAGCCGTCGGCGCGCGGGTTCCAGAGAGCCCTCTCGGTGCTTGGCACGACACCGCAGTCGACGGCGGTGATCGGCGACCAGGTGTTCACCGACATCCTGGGGGGCAACCGGGCCGGCATGTTCACCATCCTCGTGACCCCTCTGACGCGGCACGAGTTCCTGGGTACGCGGGCCGTCCGGCATCTTGAGGATGTCGTCCTGCACCACTTCGAGCGCAGCGGACTGCGCGTCCCTTCGAGCGCGGGCTAGCCTAGGGCCTCCTTGCCTGACGCCAAGGGCCATGGCTTGTGGCGTCAGGCATTCCTGTATGCACGATCTCGGATGCAAGGCGGTGCGGCATTGGAACTGCTCGGCCTGTTCGGCCAGGGCATCGACGGCTCGTTCTCTCCCTTTCTGCACGCGGCGGCGCTCAGGGCAACCGGGCGGGAAGGGCAGTACATGCTCTGGGACGTCGCGCCAGACGACCTCGGCATAGCCCTGCGCGGGGCCTATCTGCTCGGCGCACGGGGAGCCAATGTCACGAAGCCCTTCAAGCAGGCCGCCGCGCAGATGGTCATGCGGCTCGACCCCTGGGCGCGGCGCATCGGCGCCGTCAATGTGCTCAGGCGCACGTCCGGCGGCTGGGAGGGGCACAACACCGATGCCGACGGCTTCTGGCATCCCCTCGCGGCCCTGTCGCGGCCGATCGCGCGCGCGCTCGTCCTCGGCACGGGGGGGGCGGCCCTGGCCGTCTGCGCCGTACTGGTGCGCGAAGGTGTCTCCCTGCGTGTGGCTGGCCGCAACCGTGAGATGCTCGGACGTCTGGGCCGGGAGTTCGGCGCCCAGACGATCGACTGGCGCCAGCGGGGCGACCTTGCCGACGTCGACCTGATCGTCAACGCCACGACCGTGGGCAGCCAGAGCGACGACAGCCCCTTGGACGAAGAATCCATCCCCAGGGGCGCGATCGTTTATGATCTCATCTATCGCCCCCAGCCCACGAAGTTGCTCCAGTCCGCGAAGCGGCGCGGCTGCCGCACGATCGGCGGCGGCGGGATGCTGCTCGGCCAGGCCATGCTCGCGTGGCGCCTCTGGTATGACGAGGATCCGCCGCATAGGGCAATGGCGTCGGCACTGGAACTTGCCATGACGCGTCAAGACGTTTCCTGAGAGGAGGATGGCCTTGCGTTACCTCACCGCCGGGGAATCCCACGGTCCGGCCCTTTTGGGCATCATGGAAGGCATGCCGGCAGGGCTGCATCTCTCCGCCGATGTGGTGAATCTTGAGCTCACGCGCCGGCAGGCAGGTTATGGCCGCGGCCAGCGCATGCGCATCGAGCGCGACGAGATCGAGTGGTTGGCCGGAGTTCGCTTCGGCGAGACCTTGGGGTCGCCGATCGCCCTGATGATCAGGAACAGGGACTTCGAACGCTGGCAGCAGCGCATGGCTCCCGAAGGGGATGTGGTCGGCCCCGCGTTCACTCGGCCGAGACCTGGACATGCCGATCTCGCCGGAGCCCTCAAGTACGGACGCGGAGACGCGCGGGACGTCCTCGAGCGCGCCTCGGCGCGCGAGACGGCCATGCGAGTCGCGCTTGGCGCGATCGCAAAGGCCTTCCTCGGTCACTTCGGCATCGAGATCGTCTCGCACGTGGTCGCCCTCGGCGATGTCACTGCCTCGCCGCCTGCTCAGATCGACCGAGACGCCATCGACCGCTCGCCGGTCCGCTGCGCGGATCCAGTCGCCGCGGAGGCGATGGTGGCGGCGATCGACGCGGCGCGTCTCAAGGGCGACACGCTGGGCGGCGTCGTGGAGGTGCAGGCCCTTGGGGTGCCGGTCGGGCTCGGCACGCACGTGCACTGGGACCGCAAGCTCGACGGACGCCTCGGGCAGGCGATGCTGTCGGTACCTGCGATCAAGGGGCTCGAAATCGGCGCCGCGAGCTGGGGCGCGGCCCACCTTGGCTCACAGGTGCACGACGAGATCTTCTTCAGGCAAGGCGAGGGCTTCACGCGGTCGACGAACCGCGCCGGCGGGAGCGAGGGTGGCATTTCGAACGGTGCACCCGTCTGGGTGCGCGCAGCGATGAAACCGCTGAGCTCGCTGCATCGTCCTCTCCGCTCGGTCGACATGGACACCAAAGAAGAGTTTCTTGCCCAGGTGGAACGCTCGGATATCACGGCCGTACCAGCCGCCGGCGTGGTGCTCGAAGCCGTGATGGCCCTTGTGCTGACGGAGCTCTTCCTTGAGAAGTTCTCCGGTGACGCGCTGATCGACGTCGAGGCGGCCTATCATCACTACATCGGGCGGATTTCGCGGTGATCGTCGCACTCGTCGGGCTGCCGGGCGCCGGGAAGACCCGCATTGGACGCGAACTCGCAGATCGGCTCGGCTACAGCTTCCTCGACACCGACCAGATGCTGCAGGAGCGGCTCGGCGCGCCCGCGGCCGAGCTCTTCGAGCGCCTGGGCGAAGAGGCCTTTCGCGACGAGGAGACCGGATCTCTGCGCGAAGCGCTATCAGGTCGCGACCGCGTCGTCTCGACCGGTGGCGGCACGGTCCTGAGGCCCGACAACCGCCGTCTCCTGCGAGAGGTTCGCGTGCTCGGGCTGACGGCGCGCGACCCGCAGCTCCTTTCCCGCCTGCGCGGCGGGCGAGGCCGCCCGGTTCTCGCCCCCAACCCGGCGGATCGGCTGCAGATCCTGCGCCGCGACCGCCTTCCCCTCTATGAAGAGGTGGCGGAGGCTTGGTTCTGGACCGAATCGGCGCCCGTGCGTGCGGTCGAGCGCATCAGGGATTTCCTCGCCTTGCGGCGTCTCGCGCCGGGCGTCTACTTCGGCCGCGGGGCTCGCCGCTTCGCGGGATCGTTTTCGGGGTTTGGGCGCACCCTCCTCCTTACCCAGCCGCCGCTCGTCGACGGCTGGGCGAGGTCGATCCTCGACAGCCTGAGTTACGGCGAGCGCCAGGTGACGATGGAAGTGGTGCCGGACGGCGAAGCCGCAAAGGAGTTCGGGGTCTACCAGGATCTCTTGCGGCGCATGGCGCATCTGGGCATGACACGCGACGAGACCGTGGTAGCGGTGGGTGGCGGAGCCGTCACCGACCTCGGCGGTTTTGTCGCGGCCAGCTACATGCGCGGCGTTCCGCTCGTGCTGGTCCCCACAACCGTCATCGCCCAGGCGGATGCGGCTCTTGGCGGCAAGACGGGCATCGACCTGCCCGAAGGCAAGAACCTCGTCGGGGCCTTCTACCCGGCGCAGGCCACCCTCGTCGATCCCGAGACGCTGCGCACCCTGCCGCTGGCGGAATTCCGCGATGGGCTTGCCGAGGTGGTCAAGTGCGGTCTGGGACTCGATGCGGAACTCTTTGCCGCATGTGCCACCTGGCGTAGACCACCGGCCGGACCAGCCCTCGATTTTGCCCTCGAGCGGGCTGCGAGGGCAAAACTCCGCCTGGTGGCCGCTGATCCCAAGGAGGCCGGCGACAGGGCCAAGCTGAACCTCGGCCACACTGCCGGGCATGCGGTAGAGGCGGCGAGCGGCTATCAGGTTTCGCACGGGCGAGCGGTCGCCATCGGCCTTGCCGCCGTGTCGCGACTCGCCGAGCGCCGCTACGCATTCTCGCATGCGCGGGAGGTGCTCGAACTCTTGCGCCGCCTGGGACTGCCTACCTATTATCGAGGCGATCCAGACGACCTCTGGACGTATCTCGTGCGCGACAAGAAGCACGGCAGCCACGGTTTTCGCATGGTGGTGCCGCGGCGCATCGGCACCTGCGAGGTGCTGCGCGTCGAAGAGGAGGAAATGCGCGAACTCGCGGCGCTCACATGTACACCACCTGCCTAGACGGCACTAGATGCCGCGGCGGTGAGCGCCGCTTTTGCAAGGAATATTTCCCTATTGACAGCGGACGTGCCGCCTGATACCTTCTATCCACATTGAATACCCCGCGAAATGGCAAACGGCCCGAAAGGGTCGGACGCAAAGCTACGGGTCTAAGGCCAAAGTGGGCTATGATCGCCGGGCTGCCGAAGGGAGAAGGTTTGACCTCCCGATGGCTATCGGGAGGCCTATTAACTTTTCGGGGGCGGGGGAAGGAGGGCACCATGTTGATGGCCGTGTCTCAGTGCTCGAGCTTCCTGCGCCGCCTGCGTGCTACCGAGGGCCAGAGTATGGTCGAGTATGCCCTGATCATCGCGCTCGTCGCCGTTTTTGTGGTCGGTGCCGTGGTGTTTCTGGGGCATGGCATCAGCAACATCTTCGACAGCATCACCGGCAGTCTCTAACCCGATGCGGGCGCGACGCCGCCCGTGGCTCTCCGACCGGAAGGGTCAGGCGGCAGTGGAGCTTGCCCTGATCCTTCCGGTTCTTGTCCTCCTTCTGCTCGGCATGCTGCAGGTGGGCATCGTGCTGCAGGACTATCTCCAGCTGCAGCAGGCGGTGGAGCAGGGGGCCCGCGCAGCGAGCCTCGGCGCGGCCGACGCGACGATCCAGCAGACGGTGGACAGCGCGGCCCCCAGCCTGAGCCCCTCCGCCCTCACCGTGACCGTGAGCCCGGCCGCCGCTGAACGGCAGTCCGGGACCGAAATCACCGTGCAGGGCTCGTACGGCATCAGCATCAGCATTCCCCTGCTCACTCCGCTCATCGGAGGGCAGCTTGAGATTTCGAGCCAGTCGGTCATGCGTATGGAGTGATCGCTCATGCCAAGGCTGCGTGCGGAGAGCGGTCAGGCTACGGTGCTGTTCGCCCTTGCGGCGGTCGCCCTGCTTTCGGTGGCGTCGCTGTCGCTCGACGCAGGTCGGGCGTACATCACGACGCAGCAGCTCAAGTCCGCCGCGGACGCAGCGGCTCTCGCCGGCGGACAGGATCTCCCGTCCGATCCGACAGCCGCCGTCTCGGTCGCAATGACCACCGCCGCGGAGAACGGCGTGCCGTCGCAGGACGTCTCGGTGCAGATCAATGCACAGGACAACATCATCACCGTGACGACCCGTGGCGACATCCCGTACTACTTCGCGTCCCTCTTCGGCATCGACCGGGGCTCGTTCCAGGAGACGTCCGCAGTGGAGGTCGGACCGATCTCTGAGGTCACGGGCGCAATGCCGCTCGGAGTCGTCTGGAGCGACTTTGTGCCTGGCCAGACGTACGTCCTCAAGGATGGCGGCGGCTCCGGCAGCGACGGCAACTACGGCATTCTCGCCCTTGGCGGCCCCGGCGCCGACATCTACAGCCAGAATCTCGCGAACGGCTATGGTGCGCCGCTCACGGTCGGCGCGGCGCTGGAGACCCAGACGGGCACTATTGAGGGAAAGACGGAGGACGGGCTCTCGGCACGTGTGGCTGCCGGGGCCGGTTACTCCTGGCAGACGATACCCCTGACCTCGCCAGCGGTGGTGGATCTTCCGATCATCTCTGCGCCATGCAATGGCAAGTCGGAGGTCACGATTCTCGGCTTCGCGGCCTTCTTTCTGACTTCGGTCGGCTGCAAAGGCGAGGTCCAGGGCGTGTTCCTCGACGCGGTCACGTCAGGGCAGTTCGGCCAGGGCCAGAGCTACGGCCTCCAGGCGGAAAGGCTGATCGAATGACGCGGCGTAGACTCTTGCGCGTGATCGTACCGCTGTTCGTCGCACTCCTGCTCACGCTCGTCGTCGCCAAGGCGACCGCAAAGCCGACGCCCCGCCGGGTGCCGCTCCTGGTGGCGGCCACGGCGGTCCCGGCGGGCAGCGTCCTCTCAGGATCGGATCTGAGGCTGCAGGAGGTCTCCCCGTCGGCGATCCTGCCCGGCAGCATGACGAGCCTGGGCGCGGCCGTGGGCCAGGTGACCAGAGTGGGCTTGAGCGCCGGCTCGCCGGTGCTCACGGACGAGATCGAGCCCGAGACCAGCGCCGGCCTCGCCTACCAGATTCCGCGGGGGCAACGCGCACTGACGCTCGCCGTCAACGGTGTCTCCGGCGTTGCGGGCAACCTGACGGCCGGCGCCCGCGTCGACGTGCTTTTGACCATCAGCGCCCAGACAGCCCAGGCGGGGCAGAGCGCCGCGCCCGCGGAGAGCACGATCATCGTGCCCGACGTGGCGGTCCTCTCGACAGGACTCGCGGGCAGCGGCGCCGGCGGATCAGGCTACGCGCTCGTCACGCTTGCGGTGACGCCCAAAGACGCTGCGACGATCGCGCTCGGAGAGCAGCAGGGCACGCTTCTCCTGCTGCTGCGGCCGCCGGGTGACCAGGCGACGCCTTCCGTGCAGATCCGCGTGGGAGGGATTGTGCCATGGGCCTCGAGCGGGAAGCGCGGCTCCTGCTGATGGCGCCTTCGCACAGGCGCGAAGGGCTGCTCGACGTGCTGAAAGAGGTCGGCGCGGTGCGCGAAGCGGATACGCCGGCGCGCGTGCGGGCCTTCGCCCGTCAGGAGCGTCCCGATCTCGTGGTGCTGCACCTGGACGCGGATCCTGAATGCCTTGCCCTCTGCGCGGAACTCGATCAGTCCTACGGCGTGCGCGTGCTGGTGGTCGGGCGGGAGGCGGGCGTCGAGGCGCTGCGCGCCGCGATGCAGGCCGGGGCCCGGGACTATCTCGCGGATCCCGTGCCGCCGGGGGAACTGCGATCGGCGGTGGCGCGCCTGGCGCAGGTGGAGCGCAGGGTCAGGCGAGGTCACGTCATCACGGTGTTCGGCACGAAGGGCGGCGTGGGCAAATCCACCCTCGCGGCCAATCTTGCGGTGGTGCTGGCGGACCGTCATCACCAGCGGGTGGCCCTGTGCGACCTCGACCTCGAGTTCGGCTGTGCCGCCACGCTCTTCGGCCTGCGCCCCACGGCGACGATCGTCGACGTCTGCCGCCATCCCGGCGCCATGACCCTCGGGACCATCGGCGAGGCCCTGAGCCACTCCGACCACAGCGAAGTAGACATCCTCGCCGGCCCCCCGACGCCGGATCTCGCCGCATTCGTCGACGGCGAGGGCAAGCGCGACCCGGAGCGCAACTACGTCCAGGAGATCCTGCGCACCCTGCGCACAGCCTACGACTGGGTGATCGTCGACACCGCGGTGGACTTTGGCGAAGGGGTGATCACCGCACTCGACGAGGCCGAGCGCATCCTCTTCGTCACGACGCCGGACATCCCGGCCCTGCAGAACTCAGCCAAGGGACTCGACATCCTCCTCGAGCGGCTGGGCTACCCTCAGGAGAAGCTTTCCGTCGTCCTGAACCGCGGCAATGCGGCCATGGGCCTGATGGAGGACGAAATCGCCCAGGCGCTCAGCCATCCCATCCGCCACATGCTCCCGTCGGACGGCGACGTCGCGGTGCGCGCAGCCAACATCGGCATGCCGCTCGTCCTGCTGCGGGGCCGGTCGCCGCTGGCCCGCGCTGTGGGCCGCCTGGGCGGGGAACTCGTGCACGACCTCGAGCGGCCGCGCGTCTCCGGTCTCAGCGGGGAGGCGTAAACCATGTCGCTTTACAAGCGTTTGCGGGGTACGGACGAGGAAGGGCCCGCTCTCGAGCAGGCGCCGGAGCCGACCAGGGTCGAGCGCCTGCGCCTGCTGGTGCAGCAGCGCCTCGCCGCCGATATGGCGGAGGCCTCGCCGAACGACGACGAATGGAAGCGGCAGGTGCGCGAGCGCATCGCCTCGCTCCTGCGCGACGAACCGGACCTCGGCCCCCTCGAGCGGGAAAACCTCGCGGCGTCGCTCTACGCGCAGATCGTCGGGCTCGGTCCGCTCCAGCCCCTCCTGGAGGACCCGGGCGTCAGCGAGATCATGGTCAATGGGCCGCAACAGGTCTACGTGGAGCGGAGCGGAAGACTGCAGCGGACGTCGGTGCGTTTCCGGGACGACAAGGAGATCATGGAGCTGATCGAGCGGATCGTCGCACCGCTCGGCCGCCGCATCGACGAGTCGAGCCCGATGGTCGACGCCCGGCTCAAGGACGGCTCGCGCGTGAACGCGATCATCCCGCCGCTCGCCCTGCGCGGTCCCTCCCTCACCATCCGCAAGTTTCCCGAGCACGCCCTGACAATGGAGGATCTCGAGCAGATCGGCTCCCTCAGCGGCGGCATGGTCGAACTGCTGCGCGCCGCCGTGCGCGGCAGGCTCAACATCGTCGTGGCGGGAGGCACCGCATCAGGCAAGACGACACTCCTCAACAGCCTTTCGGCGTTCATCCCATCCGATGAGCGCATCGTCACGATCGAGGATGCGGCCGAGCTCAGGCTGCAGCAGGATCACGTCGTGGCGCTCGAGACCCGCCCGGCCAACCTCGAGGGGCGTGGGGAGGTAACGATCCGCCAGCTCGTGCGCAATGCGTTGCGCATGCGGCCGGACCGCATCGTCGTCGGCGAGGTGCGCGCCGGAGAGGCGCTCGACATGCTGCAGGCGATGAACACCGGCCACGACGGATCGCTCACGACGGTCCACGCCAATGCGCCGCGCGACGTGCTGTCGCGCATCGAGACCATGGTGCTGATGGCAGGATTCGAATTGCCGATGCGCGCCATCCGCGAGCAGATCGCTTCGGCTCTGGACCTGATCGTGCACGCCCAGCGCATGCGGGACGGCTCGAGGCGCGTCACGCACATCACCGAGGTGCAGGGCATGGAGGGGGAGGTCATCGTGCTCCAGGATCTCTTCCGCTACAAGCCCAGCGAAGGCTTTGCGCCCACGGGCCTCAGGCCCCGCTTTCTCGAACGTCTCGAGACCTATGGGCACACGGTCGATCCACACATCTTCCAGGCGGGTGGCCGCGATGGGTAGAGACATCGCGCTCGTCGCGATCTTCGCCTTCATCTTTTCCGGCATGTGGGCACTGCTCTCGCCGGACCCCGCCATGGTCCGTCAGCTTCGCCGCACCGTGCATCGCGGCGAGAGTCCGGCGGCGGACGAGGCGCAACGGGAGCCGTCGCGCACGCCGCGCGAGCGCATCGCGTCCGCGCTCGAGGCCATGATCCTGCGGCGCTCGCTCGTGCAAAGCCTCGAGGCGAGGCTGCGCGCCGCGGATCTCGAACTGCGCGTGGGCGAGTTCCTGCTGCTCAGCCTGGGCCTGGGCGTCCTGGGTCTGCTGCTCGCGCTGCTCCTGGGCGGCGGAGTGCTCCTGCTGCTCGCGCCCATGCTGCTCGCGCTGCCCACGCTCTTTCTGGGCACGCGGTCGCAGGAGCGCCGCAAGCAGATCGGCCTTGCGCTGCCCGATGCGCTCGGCAGCACCGCAAGCGCCCTGCGGGCGGGCTTCTCGCTCCTCCAGGCGCTTGACGCCTGCGCGCGCCAGACGAAGGGGCCGCTCGGGCAGGAACTCGACCGCATGCTGGCCGAGACGCGCGTCGGCGTGCCCGTAGACGAAGCGCTCGAAAATCTGGCGAAGCGGGCAGGTTCGCCCGACCTCACCCTCATGGTCACGGCTGTCCAGATCCAGCGCCAGGTCGGAGGCAATCTGGCCGAGGTGCTCGACCGCATCCAGCAGACGATCCGGGAGCGCATCCGCCTGCAGGCGGAGGTGCGGGCGCTCTCGGCCCAGGGCCGCATGTCTTCCATGATCATCGGCCTCTTGCCGATCGGACTTCTGGTGATGATGGCGATGCTCGCTCCCGCCTTTGTCGGTCCGATGCTGCAACCGGGCATCGGCCGCATGCTTCTCATCCTGGCGGGACTCTTCGAGATCGCGGGCTTCTTCGTCCTCAGCCGCGTCGTGCGGATCGAGGTCTAGACCATGGAGATAATCACCGTGCTCCTGGCCATCGCCCTCGGCTACAGCATCGGACTCTACATCGTCGCTCCCGGCGCGGTGCAGGAGCTTGAGCGCATCCAGCTCGAACGCGTCGTCCGCCACCGCAACGGAGCGGTAGCCGCTGCCGACCCGGAACGCGGGTTCATCGACCGGTTCCTGCGACCACTGCTCGAGGAGCTGTCGCGTGTCCTCATGCGCTACCTGCCGCAGCGCCAGGGCGATCTGCTGCGGAAGCGAATCGAGCGCGCTGGCAATCCGACGTCCCCCGGCGTGCTGCTCGGCAGCCGCTTCCTGCTGCTGATCATCGGACTCCTGCCGGCGCTCTTCGGCGGCATGGCCATACTGATCGGCGCGGCACTCGGCATCCTCGGCTGGCGCCTGCCGGACTTCTGGCTCGCGCGTCGCGCCACCGCGCGCCAGCACCTGATGCTGCACCAGCTGCCGGACGTGCTGGACCTCCTGTCGGTCTCGGTCGAGGCGGGTCTCGGCTTCGACGCGGCACTCTCGCGCGTGACGGGCCGATTCGGTGAGCCGGTCACGGGCGAGTTCGGCCGGCTCCTGCGCGAACTGCAGCTCGGCAGACCCAGGGCGGAGGCGCTCTCCGACCTCGCCAGGCGCATGGACCTCCCAGACCTCACGGCGTTCGTCGGAGCGGTGGTGCAGGCCGACGAGCTGGGCGTCGGAATCGCGACGGTGCTGCGGGCACAGAGCGAGCAGATGCGCTCACTCAGGCGCCAGCGCGCTCAGGAGGCGGCGCTCAAGGTGCCGATCAAGATGCTCTTCCCTTTGATCTTCCTCGTCTTTCCGGCCCTGTTCATCGTTCTCCTCGGTCCGGCCGTGCTTTCCTTCGTGCGGACTCTGCATCACTGAGCGTGTTCGGCCTCGACGAGCGGACATGCGGGGTCCGATGCGAAAGGGTCGCCGAACGAGGCGTAGGCGCGTGCGCGCGAGCCGCCGCAGACGCCGCGGTACTCGCAGGAGCCGCAGCGGCCGGCGAATTCGCGGCGGCGGATGCGCTGGAGAAGCGGGTCGTCGCGGTAGACCGCCACGAGGTCGTCCTGGCGGACATTGCCGAGTTCGAGCGGCAGAAAGCCGCCCGGCGAGATAGTGCCGTCGTGCGCGACGAAGAGGATGCCGTCGCCGTCGAGCGTGCCTCGCGTGCCCATGCGCACCGGATGGGCAGCGGCGCCGACGAGACGCTCAAGCTCCTGCCGGAGATGCGCGTGCAGCGCTCCGCCTTCCTTGCCAGCCTCGCGCTCGCGCAGCACGCGGCGCACGAACGGGGCTTCCACAGTGCGCACCAGCATGTCGTAGCGGGACACGTCGAGCAAAAAGTGGCACACATCGTCGTGCTCCCGGGGACTGAGCGCATCATCGTCGCCGGCTCGGCCTGTGACGATGAGGAAGAAGACCTCCCAGATGGGAACGCCCTCACGCAGCAGGAGGGCGGCGATCTCCGGCAGCGTGTCGAGCGTCGAACGCATCACCACCGTGTTGATCTGCACCTTGAGCCCTACAGAGAGGGCGGCGCGGGTGGCGGCGAGCGTGAGCTCGTAGGTGCCTTCGACTCCTCGAATGCCGTCGTGGACGGGTCCTGGCGCGTCGAGGCTCAGCGACACCGACTGCACGCCCGAGTCCTTGAGGCGCTGCAGCATGCTGCGATCGAGGAGAGGCGTGGCGGCCGGGGCGGCGGCGACGTGCAGGCCGAGCCGGTTGGCTTCGGCGATCAGGTCGAAGATGTCGTCCCGCAGTATGAGGTCGCCGCCGGTGAAGACGATGATGGGCGGCGGATCGCCAAATGCGCGGATGCTCCGCAGAAGGCGCATGCCTTCCTCGGTGTCGAGCTGGCCCGGAAGAGGATTCGGCTGTGCCGTGGCGCGGCAGTGCCGGCAGGCGAGCAGACAGGCTTTCGTGGTCTCCCAGAAGACGAGCATCGGCCGCTCGGAAAACGGCGACCGGATGTCAGCTGGCGCTATCGACATGGAGCATTCCCCCACGAGCGAAACTGTCCCGAAGCGTAGCACTTTCGCCCGCATGAGACGAGTTCCGTCCGGACCGATTCGGGCCGCGTCGGTGCCGGCTGTGGGGCAGGGGAATGGCGGGTGGACAGGAAATCGCGCCCGGGCGTGCGAAATGCGTCGAAGTGTCCGCTCTGTGGTGGAGGGATTTGCACTTGTCGACCGCACAGAAGGGGCTCATTGCGACACTCGTGCTCGGGGTGTTCCTGAGTGCGGCGGATCTCAGCCTCTTGGCACCAGGCCTCGAGCCGATTGCGCACGCCCTGCACCTGCCCACGGCCCTCGCATCCTGGCTCGTGACGCTCTACGCCATCGTCTATGGCGTCTGCCTGCCCATCCTGGGCGTGCTTGGGGACCGCCACGGTCGCCGCGTGCTCTTCGCTGCGGGCGGCGTCACATTCGCGCTGGGGTCCGTGCTCAGCGGATTTGCCGGCGGGTTCCCGCTTCTCCTTGTCGGCCGTGGCCTGCAGGCCGCAGGTGCCGCCGCCCTCCTGCCGCTTGTGAGCGCCGAGATCGCCCAGGCGTTCGCGCCCGAGCGTCGCGGCGCCATACTTGGCGTCCTGGGCGCCGTCTACGGCATCGCCGCGATCATCGCACCGCCGATCGGTGGTGTCATCGTCAGCGGACTCGGCTGGCACTGGCTCTTCCTCGTCACCGCTCCGCTCGGCCTCGCAGTGGCAGTTCTGGCCTTCATCTACGTCTCGGAGGGCACGCACGCCGTGCCGGAAGGGGCAGACCTGCAGGGTGCCGCGCTCACCGCGCTCGCGATGGCCGCCATCCTCCTGGGCGTCGAGATGCTCGACCGCCATGCGCTGCCGCTCGGCTGGGCCAGCCTGGTCTTCGGTATCTTGCTCCTGCCGAACCTGATCCTCTGGGAGCGCTCCGCCGCGGCGCCGATCTTCCAAGGCGGCGGTCGCCTCGTGCCGGTGTACCTGCTCGGCTGCCTCAGTGCCGCCGCCATGGCCGCTGCGCTCTTTGTACCGCTCTACGCGGTGCGGGTCTTGCACCTACCGGAGGTGGCGTCGGGCACGGCCCTCTTGCCGATGGCCCTCGCCAGCGCCGCGACATCCTATTATGGAGGGCGGCTGGCCGATCGCATCGGACCCCGCTGGGTCCTCTCCTTCGGGTTTCTGCTCATGGCGTCCGGGTCTGTCGCGGTGGTCACGGTCGGCGGACTCGCGGGCATGATCGCGGGACTTTTGCTGCTCGGGGGCGGTGTGGGCCTTACCATGGGATCGCCGTTGCAGTATCTTGTTTTGGGGTTCGCACCGAAGACGCAGGCTGGTTCCGCCCAGGCGCTGCTGGGAACGTTCCGGGCACTCGGCGTGGCGATCGGACCGGTGGTCTACGGCAGCATGCTGCCGGCGTTCACCAGCCTCTTTCTGGCCGTCGCAGTGATCGGCGTCCTTGGCCTCTTGGGGACGGCTTGGCTGTGGGGGATGCGGTTGCGCCCCAGCCCGGTCTGACGAACCATCAGCTGACCTACGGGCGCATAGAGCCCTTAAGTGGGGAGCGCAGACCGGAGATCGAGATGGGATCGCGCGGTGGCGATCCAGGAGGCATGGGAATGGGAAAGCGGACACCTCTCTACGAGGAGCACCTGGCCCTTGGCGGCCGCATGGTGGACTTCGGCGGCTGGGACATGCCCGTGCAGTACCCGGCCGGGATCCTGGCGGAGCACGAGGCGGTGCGACAGCGCGCAGGCATGTTTGACGTCTCGCACATGGGCGAGATCGACCTGCACGGTGCGCGGGCGCTCGAGTTTGCCGACGAACTGGTGACGAACGACTGCCTCAAGCTCGAGGAGAACCAGGTCCTCTATTCACCTATGTGCTACGAGCACGGCGGCGTGGTCGACGACCTCCTCGTCTACCGGCTCGAGCCGGGCCACGTCCTGCTCGTCGTGAACGCCGCGAATACGGAGAAGGACGTCAACTGGGTCATGGAGCGGCGGCAGCAGCTGTTCCCGGACGTCGAGGCCGTGGACATCTCCGCCAAGACGGCTGAGATCGCGCTGCAGGGGCCGAAGGCACAGGAGATCCTGCAGAGCCTGACATCCTTCGACCTGAAGCGGATCGCCTTCTTCTGGGTGCAGCCGGACATCGAGATCGCGGGGCGGCAGGCGCTCTGGGTCTCGCGGACGGGCTACACCGGGGAGGACGGCTTCGAGATCTACCTGCGTCCGGAGGACGCCGTCCACGTCTGGCGTGAGATCCTACGGGCAGGGGAATCCTACGGCATCTTGCCGTGCGGTCTCGGTGCGAGGGACTCTCTCCGGTTCGAGGCTTGCCTGCCGCTCTACGGGCAGGAGCTCGACCAGGACCACACACCGCTCCAGTCCGGACTCAAGTACTGGGTGCGGCTCGAGAAGGAGCACTTCACCGGCATCGAACCCCTGAAGGCGGAGCAGGAGTCGGGCGGTCCGAAGCGGCGGCTCGTCGGCTTCAGGCTCGAAGAACGCGGCATTGCGCGCCACGGCTACCCGATCCTGAGCCCATCGGGCGAGGAGATCGGCGTTGTGACGAGCGGCATGCTCTCGCCCACGCTGGGCGAGGCGATCGGACTCGGCTTCGTACCGGCCGAGTACGCACAGGTGGGCACGCGCATTGCGGTCTCGGTGCGCGGCCGCGCGATTGCGGCGGAAATTATCAAGAGGCCGTTCTACAGGAGGAGTGGCAAGTGAAGACACCGTCCGAGCTCCGTTACACCGAGGACCACGAGTGGTTGCGCCCTGAAGGCAAGTCCGCCCGCATCGGCATCACCGACTTTGCGCAGGACCAGCTCGGCGACGTGGTGTTCGTCGAGCTGCCGGAAGTCGGCCGCGACGTCAAGAAGGGCGAGGCGTTCGGCGTAGTCGAGTCCGTGAAGAGCGTCTCGGACGTCTTTGCGCCGATCACCGGCAAGGTCGTCGCGGCGAACCAGGCGCTCGTCGACACGCCGGAGCTTGTCAACCAGGACCCGTACGGCCAGGGCTGGATCGTCGAGATCGAGATCGCGGACGACGCCGAGGTGGGGGCGCTGCTCGACGCCCAGGGTTACACGGCCCTGCAGGAGGGCGGGCACTGACATGCGCTTCACCCCGCATACCGAGGAAGATCGGCGCGAAATGCTGCGGCAGATCGGCGCCTCCTCCGTCGAGGAGCTCTTCTCCGATCTGCCTGAGGCCGTGCGCCTCGATCGTCCCCTGCATCTGCCTGAGGGCCTTTCCGAAAGTGAAGTGGCCCAGCTTCTGGCGGACCTTGCGGCACAAGACCTCGACATGGGCCGGCATGTCTCGTTCCTAGGCGCCGGTGCTTACGACCGCTACATCCCGTCCGTCGTGGGCGAGATGCTGCGGCGCTCGGAGTTCTACACGGCGTACACGCCGTACCAGCCTGAGATCAGCCAAGGCACGCTGCAGGCCATCTTCGAGTTCCAGTCGCTGATCGCCGCCCTCACGGACCTCGACATTGCGCAGGCTTCCCTCTACGACGGCGCCACGGCCGTGGCCGAAGCCGCGATGCTGGCCTGGGGCCAGACGGGCAGGGAGCGGATCGTCGTCGCGCGCTCCGTCGACCCGCAGTACCGGGCCGTCCTGCGCACCTACGCGCACGGCCGCGGGCTTGAAGTGGTAGAGCTGCCGCTCCGCGACGGGCGCGCAGCGGCCGAGGATGTCACCGCGGTGGCCGAGGGAGCTGCCTGCGTCATTGTGCAGCACCCGAACTTCTTCGGCCTGCTCGAGGACGTCGACAGCATGGTCAAGGCGACGCACGCCGCCGGTGCACTCTACATCGCAGTCTCGGACCCCATCTCGCTGGCCGTGCTGCGGCCGCCAGGCGCCTACGGTGCCGACGTCGCCGTGGGTGAGGGCCAGGCGCTCGGCATCGCGCCGTCGTTCGGCGGTCCGTTCCTCGGCTTCATGGCCGCACGTCAGGAGTACCTGAGGCGCCTGCCCGGCCGCATCGTCGGCGAGACGGCGGACAAGGACGGCAAGAAGGGCTACGTCCTCACGTTCCAGACGCGTGAGCAGCACATCCGGCGTGAGAAGGCCACATCCAACATCTGCACCAACCAGGGCCTCATGGCTCTTTCCGCAACGATCTACACGACTCTCCTGGGACCGGAGGGACTCAGGCAGGCCGCGGCGCTCTCGATCGAGGGAGCCCATGTCCTGGGCGACGGGCTCGGCCGGGTGGCCGGCGCCGATCTGGCGTTCTCAGGTCCCTACGCCTTCGAGGTCGCGGTGCGCAGCCGGGCGAAGGTCGCCGATGTCGAGGCGGCCATGCTGAAGGCAGGCATGCTCGGACCGCTCGACCTCGAGCGGTTCTACCCGGAGCTCCCTGGCTACATGCTGCTCTCCGTCACGGAGAAGAGGACAACCGAGGAGATCGGAAGGCTCCTCGACGTGCTGCAGGGGGTCGAGGCATGAAGACGATCTTCGAGGAACACGCACCTGGACGCGGCACTGAGTATCTGCCGAGCCGCAAGGTGGACCTCGGCGCATTCCTGCCGGCGGCGGAGATCCGCAAGGAACTGCCGCTCCCGGAACTCTCCGAGGTCCAGGCAGTGCGCCACTTCACAGGTCTCTCGCGCCGCAACTACGGCGTCGACAACGGCTTCTACCCGCTCGGCTCCTGCACGATGAAGTACAACCCCAAGATCAACGAGGACACGGCGCGCCTGCCGGGCTTCGCGCAGGTGCACCCGTACCAGAGCGAGGAGACGGTCCAGGGCGCCTTGCGGTTGATGTGGGAACTGCAGCAGGACCTCGCTGAGATCACCGGCATGGACGCCGTGTCGCTGCAGCCCGCTGCAGGCGCACACGGAGAGCTGACCGGCATCCTCATCGTCCGGGCCTACCACGAGGCGAAGGGCGATGCAGAGCGCACGCAGGTGATCGTGCCCGACTCGGCGCACGGCACCAACCCGGCCACGGCTGCCATGGCCGGCTTCGAAGTGGTGCACGTGCCGTCGGACGAGCGGGGTGGCGTCGACGTGGAGGCGCTTCGCCAGCTGGCGTCCAAGAAGACGGCGGCGCTCATGCTGACGAACCCGAACACCCTCGGCGTGTTCGATGAGCGCATCACCGAGATCGCCGAGATCATCCACGCCGCGGGTGGACTCCTCTACTACGACGGAGCCAACCTGAACGCGGTGCTCGGCCACTCGCGCCCTGGCGACATGGGCTTCGACATCGTCCACCTGAATCTGCACAAGACGTTCTCGACGCCGCACGGCGGCGGCGGCCCCGGCGCCGGCCCCGTGGGAGTCAAGGCGCATCTCAAGGACTTCCTGCCGATGCCGCTCGTGACGAACGAGCAGGGACACTTCCACCTGAGCTACGACCTGCCGCATTCGATCGGCCAGATGCGGTCGTTCTACGGCAACTTCGGCATCCTCGTGCGCGCCTACACCTATATCCGGGCACTGGGCGGAGCGGGTCTCAGAGAGGTCTCGGGCGACGCGGTGCTGAACGCCAACTACGTCCTCAGCCTGATCAAGGACCACTTCGACCTGCCCTTCGACCGCATTCCCAAGCACGAGTTCGTCGTGGCTCCACCGGAGGACCTCGTCCGCCAGAAGGGCGTCAAGACGCTCGACATCGCCAAACGGCTGCTCGACTTCGACTTCCATCCGCCGACGGTCTACTTCCCGCTCATCGTCCACGAGGCGATGATGATCGAGCCGACCGAAACGGAGACCAAGGAGACCCTGCAGGGCTTCGCCGAGATCCTCTGCCGCATCATCGACGAGGGCCGCGAGAACCCAGACTACGTCAAGTCGGCTCCGCACAACACCGTGGTGGGACGACTCGACGAGGCCAGGGCCGTCAAGCAGCCCAAGCTCCTCGAGCGGCTCGGTGGCTGAGCTCCTGATCCTGCGCGAGGGCGACCGCTCCGGCCGTTACAACATGGCCAGGGATCTCGCCCTCGCCGACCTTGCGCGCTCGGACGGCAAGGCGCGCCTGCGCCTTTACGGCTGGCGCCGGCCAACGCTTTCCCTCGGCTACGGCCAGTCCGATGCCATGTTCCACGTCGAGCGCCTCCATGCGCTCGGCGTGGACCTCGTGCGTCGTCCGACCGGTGGCAGAGCCGTGCTGCACCAGCACGAGGTGACGTACGCCTTCGTGGTGCCCATGGCCGAGCTCCCCGGCGATATCCGATCCACCTATCTCGAGATCGCCCGCCCGCTGCTCGCGGCCCTGCGCGAACTTGGCGCCGATGCCGGACTCGCGGGAGACCCAGGACAGCCGGGGCGGGACGACAACTGCTTCCAACAGCCTTCGTGGTATGAGATCGAGGTGCAGGGACGCAAGCTTCTGGGCTCCGCCCAGGTGCGCCACATGGGTGTGCTGCTGCAGCATGGCGCCCTGCCCCTGCGCCTCGACTACGGGCTTTGGTCCCGGATCTTCGCGCCTCGAGACCCGCTCTCTTACGAACAGGCGATGCGGAGCCGCGCCATCGACCTCAGCCAGGCGATGGGACGCGAGCCCAGCCGCCGCGAGATACGGGACGCCCTGGCGAGGGCGTTTGCGACCTGGTGGGCGGAGCGCTCCAAGGAGGTATCTGACATTGCTCGCTGACACGGATCCTGAAATCAAGCGCCTCATCGGCGCCGAGCTTGACCGCCAGCGCGGAACGCTCGAACTGATCGCCTCTGAGAACTTCACATCCCTCGCCGTGCTCGAGGCCATGGGCAGCGTACTGACCAACAAGTACGCCGAAGGCTACCCCGGCCACCGCTACTATGGCGGCTGCCACGTCGTGGACGAGGTGGAGGACCTGGCGCGCAATCGCGCCTGCGCCCTCTTCCACGCGGAGTACGCCAACGTCCAGCCGCACGCGGGTGCGCCAGCCAACATGGCGGCCTACCACGCGACGATCAAGCCCGGCGACACCGTGCTCGGCATGAAGCTGAGCGAGGGCGGACACCTGACGCACGGCAGCCCCGTGAACTTCTCCGGCCAGGACTACAACTTTGTCGCCTACGGCGTGAGCCCGGTGACGGAGCAGATCGACTACGACGAGATCGAGGCCCTCGCCAAGGAGCATCATCCGAAGCTCATCGTGGCCGGCGCATCGGCCTACCCGCGCATCATCGACTTCCCTCGCCTGAGGCAGATCGCCGACACGGTCGGCGCGAAGCTGATGGTGGACATGGCGCACATCGCGGGCCTCGTGGCCGCCGGCGAGCACCCGACACCGGTCGGCTACGCTGACATCGTCACCTCGACAACGCACAAGACGCTGCGCGGCCCGCGCGGCGGCTTCGTCCTGACATCGCGCGAGCTCGGGCCCACCGTGGACAAGGTGGTGTTCCCGGGACTGCAGGGCGGTCCGCTCGAGCACATCATCGCCGCCAAGGCGGTAGCCTTCGGCGAGGCCATGCGACCCGAGTTCAAGGACTACCAGAAGGCCGTGCGCGAGAACGCGCAGGCACTGGCCGCCGAGCTTCTCGCGCGCGGCTACCGGCTGGTCTCCGGCGGTACCGACAACCATCTTCTGCTGATGTCGTTCGTCGATCGCGACGACCTCACGGGCAAGGAGGTCGAGCAGGCCCTCGAACAGGCCGGCATGACCGTCAACAAGAACACGGTGCCGGGCGAGAAGCGTTCGCCGTTCGTCACGAGCGGTGTGCGCATCGGCACGGCCGCCTTGACGACGCGCGGCATCCGCGCCCAGGAGATGCGCGAGATCGGCGGCATGATCGACGAGGCCATCAAGGGCCGCGAGAATCCGGCGCGCCTCGCGGAAATCCGCGAGCAGGCGCTGGAGCTTTGCCGCCGCTTCCCGCTCTATCCGGAACTCGCCTGACGCAGAAGGGAAGGAGCTCCGGCAGGCCGGGGCTCCTTCCCTTTGCTGCAAGGACGGTGGCGGGACTGCGAGCTGCCTGCACCTAGGGCTACTCTAGGCCCTGTCTAAGGTGAACCCAAGGAAAACTGTCCAGACTTCGCCCTGAGGAGGGACAGCGTGGATTTTCCCAGACTGCTGAAGGGCGCCGCGTTGGCGCTGCCACTGCTCGTGGCGATGCCCCAGGTGTCTGCCTACGCCGCGGGACAGGGACAGTTGATCGCGGCCGGCGGGGCCAAGGCAACAGGATTCGGTAAGGCGTTCTCGGTCATGCTGCCTGCGGCCGCCAAGTACCTGGGTGTCGCACAGGCTTCCCTGCAGCAGGACATGCGGGGAGGGGAGTCGCTTGCCCAGATCGCGTCCGCGGAGGGGAAGCCGCTATCCGGGCTCGAGTCTGCGATCGAAGGTGCCGTCAAGCAGGCGATCGAGCGGCAGGTCAAGGCAAAGAAGCTGACGTCGGCGCAGGCCGCGACACAGGAGAAGAGCATGGCGGCAGAGGTTGCGCGCCTTGTGCAGGGACAGGGCCTTCCTGGCGGAGGAGGCTTTGCAGGGCGGCGCGGCGGCAGCTTCGCCGTGCTCATGCCGGCAGCCGCCAAGTATCTCGGGCTCTCCGAGACCACCTTGCAGCACGACATGGCCTCGGGCAAGTCGCTCGCCCAGGTCGCCAGCGGCGACAAGAAGCCGCTGGCAGGGCTTGAATCAGCCCTCGTGACCGCGCTCAAGCAGGCGGTAGGGCAGGAACTCGCAGCCAAGAAGCTGAGTTCGACCCAGGCCAAAGCCCAGGAGAGCCAGGCGGCTGCTGCCGTGAAGCGGTTCGTGCAGCAGAAGGGTTTCGGGCATCCGCCGGGCGGCGGGTCGCCTCCGGGCTAGCGCACGCCGGATCGAGGTGCAGGGACGACAAACGGCGCCGCCATAAAGGCGGCGCCGTCAACCTTTGCTTCAGCGAGGACTCGGCAACTGCTCCTGCGGCACCGGCCAACGATCGATGCGATCCGGCGCGTCCTCCCACGGGTGCAGGTGGAAAGCCGGCGGGTCACCGCCCGGATAGGGCTCAAGGAGATCCTCCTTGGTCATGATCACCTGGCGGCGGCTGACGAACGGCGGCAGTGGCTGCGGCGTGAGGACGATCGCGTCCACCGGACAGGCCCGCTCGCACTCGCCGCAAAAGATGCAGCGCAGGTAGTCGATCTCGTAGCGGGCGGCATAGCGCTCACCCGGGCTGACCCGGTGCTCCGGGTCGTTCTCGGCCGCGACGACGGTGATGGCATAGGCGGGGCAGGCGGCGGCGCAAAGTTCGCAGCCGACGCAGCGCTCCATCCCGTCGGAGTACTTGCGCAGCTTGTGCACGCCGCGATAGCGGGCGGGCAGTTCCCGCTTCTTCTCGGGGTAGTTGACGGTCTGGTTGGGCATCGTGGTGAAAATCTTGAGGGTGATACCCAGACCCTTCAGAATGTTGCCGACACCCTCGAACATGTGCTCCCCCCCTCTTGGGATGGCCGACCGATCAGAAATCGATCGGGACGTCGTTCTCCCGACCGCAGTTGGGGCACTCGATGAGCGCTACGTACGTGTGGTCTGCCTTGCGTGCGAGCGAGCGGACCGTACCCAGCGGGAAGAGGACGAGTTCGGCGTATGCGGTCATTTCGGTTGCCTTGTCGGTCCTGTAAATGGGATGCTGACAACGAGAACAAACCAAGAGGGGCCACCTCCTGCTGTGGGCTGCGCTCCCCATTGGCGCCGCGCCTCATAACCTTATTCATTGTGGGACTGAGCCCTGCGCGTGTCAATGTTGGAACACTCGGGCCGCCCACGGAGGCGAGCCTGGCCGCAGGAGCTGCGAACCCCACGGAAGGAGCTGGCGGCTTGCGCACGCCCGCTACGGATCGACTCGATCGGCTTATGATCAGCTATCGGCTCCTGGCCTATGACGAAGTGGAGAAGACTGCGGCTGAAGTGGCGAGAAAGCTCGAGATCGAGCTCGATCTGGTCTTCAAAACATTGCTCGTGCGCAGTGGCAAGGCGTATGCCCTCGGTGTCGTGCCTGGCAGTTCAGAGCTCAGTCTGCGCGCCTTGGCGCGCGCCTGGGGGCAGCCGGAGGCGGAGATGGCGGACCCCGGTGACATAGAGCGCATCACGGGATATGTCCGCGGCTCCGTATCGCCATTGGGCACAAAGCGTACCCTGCCCGTCTTCCTGGACCAATCCGCGCAAGGGCACGTGATTGCGGTGAGCGCAGGGCGACGGGGCCAGGAACTGCTGCTTGCGGGAGATGCGCTCTGCCTAGCGGTTCAAGGCAACTGGGCCGCGCTCTGCCGCTAGGAACAGGAACTGGCAGGCACGACGCGCAATTAACCGCTTTCAGACGAGGCGTAAGGAGCGGCATCCTCTTTGTCGAACGACAGGCGCCTGAGCTGTCTGCAGCAGGAGCTGCAGGCGCTCTCGCCAGGCCTTTCCTACGATCAGGTGTTCGAGGCGATCGTCCGCATATCCCGCGACCTGATGAAGGCCGACAGCATGGCCATCCTCTGTCCCGACAAAGGCGGCCTCATGTACGAGGTTGGCGGCTCGGAAGATTTCGACCTCGCTCGGTGGGAGCGGGAGAGGAACGATCAGCCATCGCCCGGAGAGGTGTCCTGGCTCCAGGTCTCCGACCTGGGTGCAGCTGCCACGCTGGTGCGTGCCGGGTTCGCTTCCGGGAGCGGCAGCGGCGTCGTCTGTGTCGGTTACGCGCGGCGCTATGAGCCCGAGGCGGACGACCTCGACTTCCTGCGCATGGCTGCGCATCAGATCGGCCTCGCCGCCGGCCGCAGGACGCAGCAGGACACCCTGCAACGCGAGACGGCGGCCGCGAGGCGGCAAGTGCGCCTGTGGCGCGCCTTGGCGCAGCTCGGACAGGCCGTGATGCGCACGGAGGATCGCATCGGACTGATGCGGCAGGTCTGCAACATTGCCGTCGAGTACGGAGATTTCGCCTTCGCCTGGGTCGGTGAGCGCGACGCGTCGGACGAGATCCGGCCGGTTGCCTGGTCCGGAGCGGAAGGGGAGACGCTGCGGGAACTCGGGGTGCGTCTCGACCCGAGCAATCCGCGCGGCACCGGCCCTGCGGCCAGGGCCTTGCGCGAGGGGAGGCTCGTTACCGCGGCGGATCTCTGGGCAGATCCGAAGCTTTTGGCATGGCACGAGCTCGCCGCGCGTTTTGCCCTGCACTCCGTCGCTGCCGTGCCGATCGTCGCCGGCGGAGTCACCGCGGCCGTCCTCGTGATTTACGCAGAGGGAATCGGGGAGTTCGAGGACGGTTCCGTGCAGGCGGTGCTGGCGGAGATCGCCCAGGAACTCGGCTTTGGCCTCGACGTGATCGATGAACGGCGCCGCCGTATCGAGGCCGAGGAGCAGCTGCGGTTGCACCATGAGATTGTGGAACAGGCCAAGGAGTGCCTGGTGGTCGCCAAGGTGCTGCCGGACGGCAAGGTCAGGTTCGTGTACGCGAACCCCGCCTTCGAGAACATGACAGGCTATCGGATCGACGAGATGATAGGCAAGGCGTCCGAGATGCTCTGGGGGCCGCGCACCGACCGCAAGGCGATCGCTGCCATGCATGACGTCGTACTGGCGGGAAAGGCTTGGTCGGGCGAGGTCTGGCAATACCGCAAGGATGGCAGCGCATTCCTGATGGAATGGTCAGCCGTGCCGTTGCGCGACGAAGAGGGCCGCATCGCCTACATCCTGTCGTCGCACCGGGACGTCACGGAGCGGCGCCGCGCAAGCGAGCGCGTCGCACACATGGCGCACCACGACGCGCTCACGGGCTTGCCCAACCGGCGTCTGCTCGAGGAGCGCCTGGCGCACGCGCTGCACAGAGCCAGGCGGCATCGCCACCGCTTCGCCCTGGCTTTCATCGACCTTGACGAGTTCAAGCAGGTGAACGACAGCCTTGGCCACGGCTTCGGGGACAAGCTGCTGCAGCAGTTGGCGCACCGCCTGCAGGACATGGTGCGCGGCGAAGATACGATCGCCCGCTCGGGAGGGGACGAGTTCATCCTGCTCGTGGATACCGTGCGCGAGCGTGCGGAGATCGACCACCTTCTCGACCGGATCGTCCATGCCCTGGAAGAGCCCTGCTTGATCGGCGGCCGTACCTTCGCTGTGCGCGGCAGCATCGGCCTCGCCGTCTTCCCGGAGGACGGCGAGGACATGAAGACGCTCATGCGGCGTGCCGACATTGCGATGTACGCCGCGAAGAAGAGCGACGGCGCGCGGTACCGCTACTTCGCGCCCGAGATGGAGGATGCGGTGGCCCTGCGCGGCAACCTGAGAGCAAGGCTCCAGGCGGCGCTCGCGCGCGGTGAGCTCGAGCTCCACTACCAGCCGCAGGTGGATCTGGTCCACCAGGAGGTCGTCGGGTTCGAGGCCCTACTGCGCTGGCGGGATCCAGTGGAGGGCCTGCGCCTGCCCGGCGAATTCCTCCCGGCGGTGGAGGGGACGCCGCTCGAGCAGGAAATCGGCCGCTTCGTCCTGCACGCGGCCCTGAATCAGGCGGAGGCGTTCAGCCGGCAGGGCCTCGCGCTGCAGGTGGCGTTCAACGCGTCGCCAAGCCAGTTCCTGTCGCCCGCCTTCACGCGGGAACTCGAGGAGGCGCTCGCCCTCCACCCGACCGTCTCGCCGCAGCAGCTGGCGATCGAGATCACCGAGTCCGCTGTGGTGCACGATGTCGAGCTGGCGCGCCGCCAGATCGAGGTCTGCCACCGGCTGGGCGTGGCGGTCGCCCTGGACGACTTCGGTACGGGGTCGTCATCGATCACCTTGCTGCAGGAATTGCCCTGCGACATCATCAAGATCGACCAGCGCTTCATCGCGGGGATGCTCGAAACGCCCGAGAGCCCGGCCATCATCCATGGCATCCTGATCATGGGGAGCGCCATGGACCGACGGGTGCTGGCGGAGGGCGTCGAGACGGCGACCCAGGCGCGGGCCCTCCTGCGGCTCGGCTGCCACCTCGTGCAGGGCTACGCGGTCGCGCGGCCCATGCCGGCCGCGGCGATCGGCAGCTCGTGCACGGACTTCACGCAGCGTGCACCGCTCGTCGTCGGCGGCGAGATCCAGGACGCCGCGGAGACGTTCCAGCTGCTTGCGGTCGAGCTCGGGCACCTGCGCTGGGCCGCGCTCTTCACGGCGACGGCGACGGGGACGGAAGCTGGGACGGGAGCTGACGGTCGCTACAAGAAAGTCCGCGGCACATGCTGCGGGCTCGGCTACTGGCTCGAGACATACGGCCGCAGCCAGTTCGCACTCCACCCCGCATTGGCCGATGTCGAGCGCGAACACCTTGTATCGCACGATCTCGCCGCGGCGACGCTGCGCCTGCGCGCCGAGGGCGACCTCAAGGCGGCTGCCGTGGCGGCGGAGCGACTCTGGCGGCAGAAGGACGATCTCATCATGGCCCTCGCCCGTCTCAAACCCTGAGGGGTGCCGCCCGGGCATCGTCCGGGCGCTGACTTATGGAACGTGAGGCGACCGTATGGACGTCAGTGTCAACCATCTCTGGGTCATCGTCAGCGCCTGCTTCGTCTTCTTCATGCAGGCCGGCTTCGTCTTCTACGAAGTGGGATTCGTGCAGGCCAAGAACGTGGTCAGCGTCGCCATCGAGAACATGCTCACGTTCATTATCGCGACGCTCGTGTTCGGGTTTCTCGGCTTCGCGTTCATGTTCGGCCCGACGCACCTCGGCATCGTCGGCGGCGGCTTCTTCTTTTTGAACCACCTGACGGCGGGCAGAAACTCGTTCGGCTACGTCTTCGCCTTCTTCGAACTCATGTTTGCCGCCACTTCGGTCACCATCGTCTCTGGCAGCATGTCGGAGCGGACGCGGCTCGTGCCGCTCCTGATCGCGGCCGTGTTCATGGCCGGCTTCATCTACCCGCTCTTTGGCCACTGGGCCTGGGGCGGCATGTTCCTGCATCAGCCGGCATGGCTCAAGAACCTCGGCTACATGGATTTCGCCGGCGCCACGGTGGTGCACGCCACGGCGGGCTGGGTCTCGCTTGCGGGCCTCATGATCGTCGGGCCGCGCAGGGATCGCTGGGACGCCGAAGGCAGGGTGAAGCAGCTCGGCCGTTCAAACGTGCCGTTCGCGACGCTCGGAACGTTCATCCTGTGGTTCAGCTGGTTCGGCTTCAACGGCGGCAGCCTGCTGCAGTTCGACAGCCGCGTCGGACTCATCTTGCTCAACACGAACTTCGCGGCGGCGGGCGGCGTGGTGGGGGCGCTCCTGACCACGGCCCTCTTCATGCGGGACCACAGCTATATGGAGGCCATCTTCTCCGGCGCGCTCGGCGGCCTTGTCGCGATCACAGCGAGCTCGGACTATGTGCAACCGCCTCAGGCGGTGCTGGTGGGCCTGATCACCGGTTCCGTCGTGGTGCTGGCGAGCCTCTGGCTCGAGCGCAGGCGCCTCGACGACGCTGTCGGTGCGGTCCCGATCCATGGCTTCGGCGGCGCCGTCGGAACGCTGCTCCTGGCGTTCTTCGCCGCGCCGCAGTTCCTGGGCGGGCAGACGAGACTCGTGAAGTTCCTCGTGCAGCTCCTGGGCGTATCGGTGAACTTCGTCTGGTCCTTCGGGCTCGGCTTCCTGATGTTCTACCTGATCAAGCGCTGGATCGGCCTGCGCGTGACCGAGGCGGAAGAGGAGAAGGGCCTCAACATCGTGGAGTTCGGCGATATCTACTCCTGGCAGGAGTACCTGCGCACCTCGCACTATGAACATCTCACGAGCGATCTCTCCGGGCGCATTCAGGTGCAGAACCAGCTTCTGCAGCGGCAGGCGCGCCTGCTCGTGGAGACGGAGGAGCACGAGCGCGTGCGCCTCGCGCGAGACCTGCATGATGGCGTCGGCCAGTCGCTGGCGGCGCTCAAGCTGCGGCTCGGGATCATTGCGGGGAGGGTGCGCAGCAGCCGCGGCGGTCCCGAGATCGAGGCGCAAGTGGACGAGACGGTGCAGCTGACTGCCCAGACGATCGAGGAGATCCGCGGCGTCCTCTTGAACCTCAGGCCCGACATCCTGCGCACCAGAGGTCTTGCGGCCGCCACAGAGGCCCTGCTCGAGGGCATGGAGAAGGCGAGCGGTATGCGATGCACCTTTGAGGCGCACGCGCAGATGCCGGACTGGGAGGAGGCGGCAGCCCTCAACATCTACCGCGTCCTGCAGGAGTCTCTCGCGAACGTGCTGAGGCATGCCCAGGCGACCAGGGTCGAGGTCACCTTCGCGCGCCTGCGCCCGGGGCTGTACGCCTTTCAGGTCCGCGACGACGGCCACGGTTTCGCGCCGGACAACGTCCACCGCGGACTTGGGCTCAACTCCATGCAGGAGAGACTTCAGATGCTGGGCGGAGTCCTGCGCATCGACTCCGCAGTCGGGCGTGGCACGACCCTGACGATGGAGGTGCCTTATGAAGACCAGGGTCGTGATCGCGGATGACCACAAGATCCTGCGCCAGTCGCTTTTCATCCTGTTGCAGCAGGAAGACGACATTGAAGTCGTAGGCGAGGCGGGGAGCGGGCAGGAGGCGCTGGATGAAGTCCAGCGCCTGAAGCCGGACATTGCCATCCTCGACATTTCCCTGCCGCAGCTGAGCGGCCTCGACGTCGCGGCCCACCTCAGGCAGGCGATGCCCGACGTGCGCGTCATCATCCTGACCATGCACAAGAGCGAGGAGTTCGTGGCGCGGGCCTTCCGCGAAAAGGTGCAGGGCTACGTCCTGAAGGACAATGCCCTCGAGGAGCTCCTGAAGGCCATCAGGGTCGTGCGCGGAGGTGGCACCTATGTCTCGCCCGACATCGCCGGCGCCATCGTCGCAGGCTTCGTGGAGAACTACAGCCAGGGTCGTGAACGGGATGTCATCTCGCCCCGCGAGCGGGAGATCGTGGAACTTCTCGCTGGCGGGCAGAGCAACCGGCAGATCGCGCAGCTTCTGAACCTCAGCCTCAAGACCGTGGAGACGCATCGCGCCAACATCATGCACAAGCTCGGCCTGCGGAGCATCCGGGATCTCGTGCTCTATGCCGTGCGCAACCATATCATCGAGCCGTAAGGCGCGAAGAGGACCAAGATACCGCGGATCCCCTCGCGCGAATACAGTGTTGTCCGTATATGGCCTTGGAACCTCCTGTCCTAGGGTGAAGTGGGCGATCTGCGCCTACCCTCCGGGAGAGGATGATGAAGCGTGATCAACACGGGCGATACCGCATTCGTACTGATCAGCGCAGCCCTGGTCCTGCTGATGACTCCTGGTCTCGCATTCTTTTACGGCGGCCTTGTCAGAAAGCAGAATGTGCTGACGATCATGATGCAGATCTTCATCGCCATGGGGGTCGTGGCCACCATCTGGGTGCTGGGCGGATTCAGCCTGGCCTTCGGCCCGGACTGGCATGGCGTGATCGGCACCCTCAAGTACTTCGGCCTGCAGGGAGTCGGAATGGCGCCGAACCCGGCCCACGGTGCGACGATCCCATTCCTCGTCTTCTTCGCCTTCCAGCTGATGTTCGCCATCATCACACCGGCCTTGGTCACCGGTGCCTTCGCCGACCGCGTCAAGTTCTCCGGCTATCTCTGGTTCCTGGTGCTCTGGAGCGTGCTCGTCTACATCCCGGTCGCCCATTGGCTTTGGGGCGGCGGCTTCCTGGCGCAGATGGGGGCCGTCGACTTCGCCGGCGGCATGGTCGTCCACGCGACCGCTGGCTTCGGCGCCATCGCATCGGTGTTCGTGGTGGGCAACCGCTACCTGCCGAAGGGCACGTCGAACACGCCGCACAACCTTCCTTTCGTGGCGCTCGGTACCGGACTCCTCTGGTTCGGCTGGTTCGGCTTCAACGCCGGCAGCGCCCTGGCGGCGAACGGGGTCGCCGCGGTGGCCTTTGTCAACACCGATGTCGCGGCATCGGTCGCCATGGTGGCGTGGCTGGCGGTGCAGTGGCTCGTTGACCGCAAGCCTACCGTCTCCGGCGCACTCATCGGGGCCGTGGCCGGGCTTGCCACCATCACGCCGGCGGCGGGCTTTGTCCAGCCCTGGGCGGCGGCCGTCATCGGACTCTTCGCGGGACTCGTGCCGTTCGGCGCGATGCGCCTGCGCATGACGTGGAGGAACGTGGACGACGCTTTGGACGTCTGGGGTTGCCATGGCGTCGGCGGTGTCCTCGGCTCGCTGCTCCTGGGCGTCTTCGCCGTCGCGTCGATCAACGGCGTGAGCGGTCTCGTCCAGGGCGACGTGCACCAGCTGCTGATGCAGTTCGTCGCGGTCGTCGTGACGAGCGGGTACGCCTTCGCGATGACTTGGGGCATCCTTAAGGTGCTCGACGTCGCCGGCAGCTTGCGGGTTTCGCGCGAAATCGAGGTGGAGGGCCTGGACGAGGCCCTGCATGGGGAAGCCGCCTACGCGGACTAATCCTGACGTCGCGAGGGGCAGCGCCGCACATCCGCGGTGCTGCCCCGCTCGATTTTGCTGCAACTGCGTGCAGGATATGCCACCGAACCGACAGGGCTCGCCATGTTATGCTAACAGGGTGCAAAAGCTAGAGCGGCCCGCTCCGTCGCGTCAAAGACCAGTCTCTTTTCGTGCGCTGCTCGCGTTGGCCTGGCTCGCGTGCGCTGCGCTCCTGGTCGGACCTGCGCCGGCGCGGGCTCAGGCCGCGGCCGGCCTCGACTGGTTCGGTCCCACGCTGCTGCCGAAGTATCGCATCGTGTCGTATTACGGCAACCCCCTGTCCGCGACGATGGGCGTGCTGGGACAGGGAACGACGCAGGAGATGCTCGCCCGCCTTGCCGCGCAGGAGCAGGCCTACCAGACGGCGGATCCTGGCCACAAGGTGATCGGGGCGCTCGAGCTCGTCGCCGTGGTGGCCCAGCGCAGTCCTGGCCCCCAGGGCTACTACAGCTCCCGGATGCCATACTCCGTGATCCAGGGCGAACTTGACCTGGCGCGCAGCCATCACCTCCTCCTGATTCTCGATGTCCAGATCGGGCATGCGACGGTACAGAGCGAGTTGCAGTATCTTGCACCGTTCCTCCGCCAACCGGATGTGGAACTGGCGCTCGATCCCGAGTTCGCCATGCTGCCGGGAGACATCCCCGGCGTCCAGTTCGGATCGATGCCGACGCCGCCCATCAACTGGGCTCTTCAGTACCTGCAGTCGATCACCGTGCGCTACCACCTGCCGCAGAAGATCCTGATCCTGCACCAGTTCATCGAGAGCATGGTGCCGGACTGGCAGCAGATCCAGGAGCAGCCCGACGTCGTCCTGGTCCGCGACCTCGACGGCTTTGGCGGCTGGCAGCTCAAGTCGTCGGAGTACGAGCGGTTCATCCAGCAGGAGGCCATCCCGTACGTCGTGCCCTTCAAGAGCCCCCTCGGCGTGCGCGGCGCCTTGAACGGCTTCTACGTCGCGCGCATCGAGAGCCACTTCGTCGTCGCAGGCGGCATGAAGCTCTTCTACACCCAGGACCATCCGCTCGCGACGCCCGCCATGGTGCTCGCCCTCGATCCGCCGCCGCTCGTCGTCATCTACCAGTAGCGCGCAAAGGGCCGCCCGGCGACGGGCGGCCCTTTCTGATGGCGCTCAGCGGTAGGACTGGCGGGCCGCGAGGTAGCGGGGGTCTTCGCGCCGCAGACGGTCGGGATCGGTGCCGCGCGCAAGGGCAGCGTGGTAGGTCAGCAGCTGGAGAAAGACACCGGCAAGCCAGGGGTAGGTGTCGGCCGACGCCGACGGCGCCCAGGACGCGAGGGTCGGCAGGTCGATCGCAAGCAGGGAGAGATCGACGATCCCGGCCAGCTTCTTGAGGTCGTCCGCCCTATGGGCGGCCGCTGGACCGAGTATGGCGACCACGTGGTCACCCGGCTCGTAGGCGGGGACGTAGCCGTGAAAGAACTGTTCGAGCTCGAGCGCCTGATTCTCGAGGTACGCGGCCTCGCTCAACTTGAGTCCGACCTCCCGGGCGAGGGGCAGCCCCTCGGCGGCGCCCAAGATCACGCGCCGGCCACCGAGCAGACCCTTTGCTGCCTGCGCGATCTCGCTCTCGTGTCTCAAGACCCCTGCGATGCCGTCCGCCACATCGATCGGCGAGGGCAGCGTCAACTGCGGCGGCAGCTGGGCGGCGGCCGCCTTCAGGAGCAGGACGGTCATGAGCGATGAGAGCGTGAAGCTGATCGTGTGGCACCATGAGAGTTCGCGGGCATAGCCGGTCGGAACCGTGACGCTCGCGAGGCTGGCCGCCGTGGAGGAAGGGAAGCCCGTGATCAGCACCGTGGGCACCTCGCGCTCTCGCGCGGCAGCGAGCAGGTCCAGCACGGCGGCGGTCTCGCCGGAATGGCTGAAGGCCACGATCGGACGCCGGCGGTCGAGCGGGACCTGCCGCTGCAGCAGGGGGAAGGCGCCGGACGCGACGACCTGGCCGCCTCGTTCGTATAAATAGCTGGCGGCGAGTTCCGCCGCGAACAGCGCCGTGCCACAGCCGGCCAGGATCGGCACCTTGCCCGCCAGGATGCCGGCGGCGGCGTCGGCGCTGCGAGCCACCGCCTCGCCTAGCGCCAGCACATGAGCGGGCTGCGCCAGGATCTCCTCGTACATGTGGTAGGGGCCTTGGCCGCTCAAGACACCACCTCCGTCGACTCATCGGACACTGCCTCACGGTCGCAGAAGACCACGGTCTCCAGTCGGCCGCGCAGGAAAGAGGTGGGAATGCGGGGGTCCGGCGCCTCCGCCGCCAGCGCGGCATGCAGCGCCCTGCGCTTGGCCGCGCCCGTGACCAGGAAGAAGATCCGCGCCGTGCCCGATAGCGCCGCAGGCGTCAGCGAGATGCGCTCCCGGGGCGGAGTCGGCACGTAGGTCGCGATGGCGAGGTCGGCTGCGGCGAGGCCGGGGCAGCCGGGAAAGAGCGAGAGCGTGTGTCCTTCGGGCCCCATGCCGACCAGGGCCAAGGTGAACGGAGGCTGCTGTCCGAGTCGCTCGAGCAACCGGTCGTGATACCGGCGTGCGCCCTCCTCGCCACCGAGTTCTCCCAGCATGCGATGCACCCGCCCGGCGGCGATGCCGAGAGGCTTCAGCAGCGTCTCCTGCGCGAGGCGGTAGTTGCTCTTAGGGTGATCCGGTCCGACGCAGCGCTCGTCGCCGAACCAGTATTCCGCATCGTGCCAGTGCGGAGCGGCCGATTCCTCACCCGCGGTCGCCAGGATCACATAGACGGCGCGCGGCGTCTGCCCTCCCGCCAGCACGACCTGCGGCTCTTTTGCCTCGCGCAGCGCCTCGGCCATGGCGGTGGCGCAGGCCTTCATGGTGTCCGCGACCGTCGGAAAGACGCGCAGTTCGAGGCCGCTCATCGCAGGTGCCAGCGGCGTCCGTCATGGTGCAGGAGCTCGTCGGCCGCCTCCGGTCCGAGGCTGCCGGCGCGGTAGATGTCCGGCCCGATTTCCTCCTGGCGCCAGCCCGCCTCGATGGCGTCCACCACCTGCCACGCGGCCTCGACCTCGTCGCGCCTAGTGAAGAGGGTGCCGTCACCGGTGATCGCGTCGTAGAGGAGACGCTCGTAAGCCTCGGTTCCCGGTTTGCCGAAGGTGCCATAGTCGAAGGCCATGTCGACGTCGCGCAGCTCGATGCGCAGGCCGGGCACCTTGGCCCCGACCGACAGAGTCATGCCCTCGTCCGGCTGGATCCGCAGCCTGAGCACGTTGGGCTGCAGGCGCGTCTCGCGCGGGAAGAGGCGCTGCGGGGCGCGCTGGAACTGCACCGAGATTTCGCTGACGCGGCGCCCGAGGCGCTTGCCGGTGCGCAGGTAGAAGGGCACGTCGGCCCAGCGCCAGTTCTCGACCTGCAGTTTGACAGCCGCGAACGTCTCCTGCTGGGAGTCGCGGCGCACGTCGGGTTCCTCCCGGTAGCCAGGCACCGGCTTGCCGGCCATTTCGCCCGGTCCGTACTGACCCCGCACGGTCACGTTCGGCACCTCGTGCGGTGCGGGCAGCCTGAGCGCGCGCAGCACCTTGACCTTTTCGTTGTGCACCTGCTCGGCGTCGAAGGTGACAGGCGGCTCCATGGCGATCAGGGTCAGGAGCTGCAGGAGGTGGTTCTGCATCATGTCCCGCAGCGCTCCGGCCTCCTCGTAGTACTTGCCGCGGTGCTCCACGCCGATCGACTCCATCACCGAGATCTGGACGTGGTCGACGTAGCGCCTGTTCCAGAGCGGCTCGAAGATGCCGTTCGCGAAGCGCAGGACGAGGATGTTCTGCACGGTCTCCTTGCCGAGATAGTGGTCGATGCGGAAGACCTGGTCCTCCCGGAACACCGAGAGAAGTTCCTGGTTGAGCTCTCGCGCGCTGAGAAGATCATGGCCGAACGGTTTCTCGACGATGATGCGGCTGAAGCCGTGGGATTCGTCCTGCAGCCCGACGCTGCCGAGTGCCTGGAAGATGTCGGTATAGGTGCTGGGCGGCGCCGCCAGATAGAAGATGCGGCCAGCGAACGGTCCCTGGGCGGCCTCGATCTCATCGAGCCGGCTGCCAAGGGCCTTGTAGTCGTCCGCCTGGCGAAGGTCGCCTACGACGTAGACGGCCTGGGCTATCACGTCGTCGGCGTCGCTGCCTTCCACGGTCTCGTGCAGGCGCTGGCGGAAGCTCTCGTCGTCGAGAGGCTGCCGTGCGAAGCCGACGAGCGGCATCGGGCCTCCGATCAGGCCGGCGCGTCGCAGGCCCGCGATCGCCGGAACCAGCTTGCGATGGGTGAGGTCGCCTGTGGCGCCGAGGACGCAGAGCAGGACTCCCCTGGCCTGCGCGCTCATCGGCTCTCCACCTTGTGTCCGCCGAATTCGTTGCGCAGGGCGGCGATCACCCGGTTGGCCAGGGTGTCCTCCTGGCGCGAGAGGAAGCGCTGCTGCAGGGAGAGCGTGATCACCGGCGCCGCGACGCCGCGCTCGATCGCCTCGACGGCCGTCCAGCGGCCTTCGCCGGAATCGTCGACATAACCGCGCAGGTGCTGAAGCTCCGGGTCCTTCTCGAGCGCCTGAGCCAGGAGGTCGAGAAGCCAGCTGCGCACGACCGAACCGTGTCGCCACAGCTCGGCCACCTCCTCGAGCTGCAGGTCGAACGGTCCGCGCTTCAGGAGCTCGAAGCCTTCGCCGTAGGCTTCGAGCATGCCGTACTCGATCCCGTTGTGCACCATCTTGACGTAATGCCCTGAGCCTGGCGCCCCGGTGTGGAGCAGGCCGCCCTCCGGGGCCAGGGCCTTGAGCGCCGGTTCGAGACGGCTGAACGCTTCGACGCTGGCACCGACCATGAGGCAGTAGCCCTCCTGGAGGCCCCAGATGCCGCCGCTCGTGCCGGCGTCGACGAACTCCACCTCCGCGGCTTCGCACAGCTTCGCCATCTCGATGCTGTCCTTGTAGTGGCTGTTGCCGCCATCCACCAGGATGTCGCTGGGCCCGACGCGCTCCAAGAGATGCGCGATGGTCTTCTGGGTGGGGGCGCCGGCCGGAACCATCAGCCAGACGACGCGGGGTGGCCGCAGCATCTCGCAGAGATCATCGAGCGACGACGCCGTGCCGATGCCGTCGGACTCCACGGCTTTGCGGGCTTCCTCGCTCGGGTCGAACCCGATCACCCGGTGACCGCCGCGCGCGAGGCGCCGCGCCATGTTGGCGCCCATGCGTCCGAGTCCCACCATGCCGATCTCCATCGTGCTTCAGCTCCCTTCGCTGGGGGCCATGGCCGCGATCACGCCGGCCAGGCGCTCGATCTCCTCCTCTGCGTTGCCGTCGAGCAGCACACGGGCGAACGGGCGGCCTCGAGCGATGAGCGCCTGGGCGTCACCCTCCGCCTGCGCCGCAAAGAGCGCGGCGAGCGTGAAGGGAAGTCCGGGAATGTCGATGTTCCCCTCGGGCGGCGCGTAGAGCTGGAGGAAACTGCCGCTGTCCGGGCCGCCTTTGTGGTACTGTCCCGTGGAATGCAGGTAGCGGGGGCCGATGCCTACGGTGACCACCGCGCCGGTGCGGTCGGCGACCTTCTGGCCGAGGCCGCGCGCTGCTGCCAGCAGCGACGGGTCCGACCGCGCGTAGACCTGCACCGCCAGGTATCCAGGCGGCTCCACGGCGGACACCACATCCATCGGGTCGCCTACCTCTGCGAGCGCACCGCCGCTCCGGCCGTCCTTGAGGACCTCTTCCGTGTTCCGCTTGCTCTCGGCCACGTTCGGCTCGTCGAAGGGGTCGATCTCGAGCAGGCGACCGAGGAGCGCAGTGGCGCACTCCCAGGTCGCGACGGCGGCGCCGAGCGCGGCTGCATCTTCTAGGGCGCCGAGCGCGATGTACGGCACCGCGCTCGAGCCTGTGCCGAAACTGACACCGATGCGATCGGCTCCCGGCGGCGAACCTGGCGCTGGCAGGACGCCGCGGCCGGACTTGCCGGTGCTCTCGGCGAGAAGCTGCTCGAGCCAGTCGACGAAGGGCAGGTCGTCCGTCGGAGGCAGGGCGAGCTTCTGCCTGCCTGCTCCGTGCGCCGCAGCCAAGGCGGCCGCCAGCCTGGCTGCGGTAGAGTGCTCCGTCGCCCCCAGGAGCTCTGTCATCGCCTCGCGACCTCCGGCGAGCAGCGCTTCGAGGTCGTAGCCGAGCACGGCGCCCGGCACGAGGCCAAAGAGAGAGAGAGCCGAGTAGCGCCCGCCGATGTCCGGCGGGTTCAAAAAGCAGCCGCCGAAGCGCTCGGCCTCCGCCAGTGCGCTCAGCGGGGTGCCGGGATCGGTGATCGCGTAGAAGCGTCGGCTGGCCCCCTCGCCGAGGACATGGTCGGCCGCCGCGCGCAGGATGTGGTAGAGTACCTCCACTTCCCGCGTGGTGCCGCTCTTCGATGAGAGCAGCACGGCCGTCTCCTGCCAGCTGATGCCGGCAAGCAGTGCCTCTATGGCGTCCGGCTGCGTGGTATCCACGACGTCGAGGGTGATGCGCGGCGCCGGCGCGAGACGCCGCAGCACGTCAGGGAAGAGGGAACTGCCACCCATGCCGCACAGTACCAGACGGCGCACGCCCTGCCGCTGGAGATCCTGCGCGAACGCCTCGAGCTCCGGCAGCCGCTCCTGCATGGCATCGCAGAGCTGCAGCCAGCCAAGGCGCCTCTTCGCCACCTCCGGCGCGTCGAAGAGCAGAGTGTCTCCTCTCCTCAGGCGTTCTGCGGCATCCTCGGCCGCCAAGGACTCGAGATGCGCCGCTGCAGGCCCGACGAGAGCCCCCAGGGCGAAGCTTCCCGCGTCGCTCGGACGCAGTTCCTTGGCCTTGATCTCGATCTCGTTGAAAAGGCGCGCGAAGGCGTCCTCGAAGCTAGCGACGCCCTGGCGCTGGAGCTCCTCGCCGACCGCTTCGAGATCGAAGCCGAGCCGCGTCAGCCCTTCGACGACCTGCCGCGCTTCGCCGATTCCCTCATGCAGCGTCGTGCGGGCCAGGCCATGGTCGCGGAAGGCCGTCAGTGTGGCGGGAGGGATCGTGTTGACTGTCTCCGGCCCGATCAGTTCCTCGACGTAGAGCGTGTCGCGGTAGGCGGGGTTCTTCGTGGACGTGCTCGCCCAAAGCGGCCGCTGCGCGCTGGCGCCGTGCCGCTTGAGTTCGGCGAAGGGCGCCCCGTGGAAGATCTCCGAGAAGGCTTCGTAGGCGAGTCGCGCATTGGCGACGGCCGCCTTGCCCGCGAGCGCTCCGGCCTCCTCGCCCAGTGCCTCGAGGCGGGGGTCGAGCAGGGTGTCGACGCGGCTCACGAAGAAGCTCGCCACGGAGTGGATGCCCGAGACGTCGAGGCCCTCCTTGAGACGGCGTGCCAGGCCCTTGACGTAGGCCTCGGCTATGCGCCGGTACTGGGAGAGGGAGAAGAGCAGCGTGACGTTGATGTTGAGTCCCTGGTAGGTGAGCTCCTCGATCGCCTGGGCACCTTCGACGGTGCCCGGCACCTTGATCATGATGTTCGGCAGGCCGAGGCGACCGAAGAGGTGCATAGCTTCCTGGATCGTCCCCTCGGCGTCGTGCGCCAGGTGCGGGGAGACTTCGAGACTGACGAAGCCGTCCTGGCCGCGGCTTGCATCGTGCACGCCGCGCAGGATCTCGGCCGCGAGGCCGATGTCGCGCAGCGCGAGCTCCTCGTAGATCTCTGCGGTACCTGCCCCGAGCGCCGCGAGCGCGGCGATCTGTGGGTCGTAATCGCGGCTGCGACCGATCGCCTGTTCGAAGATGGCCGGGTTCGAAGTGACGCCGCGGACGCCTGAGGCCACGTCGCGGCTGAAGCCTCCGTCGCGCAGATAGGAACGCAGGATGTAGTCGATCCAGACGCTCTGTCCGAGTTCCTGCAGGTCGATGAGATCAGACATGGCGATCCTCCTTTCCGAGCAGTGTGCGCACAGCCTCCTGGACCGCCTCGGGCGTCAGCCCGAACGCACGGTAGAGCACCTCACCGGGGGCCGAGGCGCCGAAGTCGTCGAGGGCCACGCAGGCCCGGCGCGGGCCGAGGAAGGGCAGGAACTGTCCCGGCTCCGCGGCGACGACGGCCACCTGGGGCAGGCCCGGCGGCAGTACGGATGCCCGCTCCGCCTCTCCCCTCGCGGCGAATGTCTTGAAGCAGGGAGCGCTCACCACGCGCACCTCCAAGCCCTCCGTCCTCAGCCGCTCCTGGGCGGCCAAGGCGATCGAGACCTCGCTGCCCGAGGCGACGAGCACGGCTGCAGGGGGACCTTCCGCGTCGCGCAGCACGTAGGCGCCCTGTTCGATCGCATCCTCCGGCACGCCCGCGAGCACCGGCAGCTTCTGCCGGCTGAGCGCGAGGGCCGTCGGGTGCCCTGCAGAGCTCGCCGCAAATGCCCAGGCGAGCCGGGTCTCGCTTGCGTCGGCCGGACGGATGACGAAGAGGTTCGGAATCAGCTCGAGCGCCGCGAGCTGCTCGATCGGCTGGTGCGTCGGCCCGTCCTCGCCGAGGCCGATCGAGTCGTGGGTCAGGACGTAGGTCACAGGCAGGCGCATCAGGGCTGAGAGCCGCATCGAGGGCCGCATGTAGTCCGAGAAGATCAGGAAGGTGCCGCCATATGGCCTCAGTCCGCCGTGCGCAGCCATGCCGTTCATGATCGCGGCCATCGCGTGCTCGCGCACCCCGAAGTGGATGTTGCGGCCGGCGAAGTCACCTGCCGCGATGTCGCCGAGGCCGGTGAGCGCTGTGTCATTCGACGGGGCAAGGTCCGCCGAGCCGCCCAGGAGGTCGGGCAGGCGCAGCGCGAGGCGCTGCAGGACCTTGCCCGAGGCCGAGCGGGTTGCCATCTCGCCCTCGGCGGGGAAGGGGGGGATATCCTGCCTTATGTCTTCAGACGGACTGCCGGCCATCACGCGCAGGAACTCGACGTGGAGTTCGGGATCCGCGTCGCGCATGAGGTCGAGGCGCTTCTGCCACTCCGCGACGAGCTGTTCGCCGCGCTTTCGATACTGCGGCGCGAAGGCCTTCACGTCGTCCGGCAACCAGAATGTCTCGCCTTCGGGCACGCCGAGGAAGCGATGCGTCGCGGCCGTCGCATCCGGTCCCAGCGCCGCACCGTGTACCGCGGCCGTATCCACCTTGGGCGAGCCGTAGCCGATGTGGGTGCGGACCCCAATGAGCACGGGTCCGTCCGCAGCCTCTGCCTGGGTGACGGCACGGTCGATGGCCGCGAGGTCGTTGCCGTCGTCGACCGCGAGCACCTGCCAGCCGTAGGAACGGAAGCGCTCTGCGGTATCGTCGGTGAACGCGAGATCGGTGGACCCTTCGATCGAGATCCGGTTGTCGTCGTAGAGGACGATCAGCCCCGGCAGGCGGAGATGACCGGCGAAGGAGGCCGCTTCATGCGAGATCCCTTCCATCAGGTCGCCATCCGAGCAGATCACGTAGGTGCGGTGGCGGACGGCTTCGCGCCCGGGCCTGTTGTAGCGGGCGGCGAGGTGCGCCGCGCCGAGTGCCATGCCGACGGCATTGGCGATGCCCTGGCCGAGCGGACCGGTCGTGACCTCGATGCCGGGGGTGACGCCCCGCTCGGGATGTCCGGGTGTCCTGCTGCCCCACTGGCGGAACTGCTTCAGCTCGTCCAGCGGGAGGTCGTAGCCGAAAACATGCAGGAGCGCGTAAACTAGTGCCGAACCGTGGCCTGCGGAGAGTACGAAGCGATCGCGGTCGGGCCAGTCCGGCGCCTGCGGCGCGAAGCGGAGATGGCGGGAGAAGAGGACATAGGCCATCGGAGCCGCTCCGAGCGGCAGTCCCGGGTGGCCGGAGCGTGCCTTTTCCACCTCATCGACGGCGAGAGCCCTGAGGACGTTGACGACCCGCGTATCTTCCGCCCCGAAGCCGGAGCCGGCCCGGGGGGCATCACCGGCGGCAGCCGGCGTACTCGGCCTCAGGGTTCCTCCCATGTCGGCTACAGAGGAACCGTCGAAGTGCTGCAAGAAAGTTCGCCCCTTCTCTGGATCTGTCCACGGCCCAGGGCCGCGGTCACGGCGTGCACGGATCAGAGGAACCGATTCTTGAACCATAGTAAATTGTATCATGTGGGCTTTGTTCCCCGCGTAACCAGGACGCGAAGGCGTCCGGCACCCGGGCACCCCGACCCAAGTCCCCAGGCAACGCAAGGAGGAATGACCTTGGCACCGCCCCGCTCCAAGCAGACGAGCCGCAATTCCACCACCATCGTCATCGTCGTGGCGGCGGTTCTGCTCGTCGTGCTGGCCGTCGTATGGGGGCTCGCACTCGGCGGTTCAAGCAAGGGTGCACCCACGGCGAAGGTCAAGACCAAGGCGGTCACCGTCGGTCTCGTGACGATGTCGGGTCAGCGCACCCAGGTTGCGGTCTCCGGCAAGCCGGTGACCGTGGTGGAGTTCTTCGCCATCTGGTGCCCCTACTGCGCCTACGACGCCAAGTGGGTCATGCCGGACTTCGCCAGCAGGGTGGAGAAGGCGGGCGGACGCTTCTTCGCGGTTGACGCGTCCCAGCAGTTGGGACAGGCGGTGCCCGGCCCCTTGGGCCACCCCGAGCAGGGCATCGAGGGGAGTCACCTCCAGCCGCCCGCGGGACAGGAGGAGTCGATGAGTCTGAAGGCCATGGCGCACTACAAGGCGACATTCCACCTGCCATTCCCGCTCTACTACGACGAAGGGCTCACCTACGCGACATCCGTCGGACTGCAGGGGTACCCGTCCTTCCTCTTCTACAACAGCAAGGGCAAGGCCGTCGCCGGGATCGAAGGCTGGCAGACCGAGGCCCAGCTCTGGCAGGCGTACCAGCAGGCGGCTAAGAAGTAGGCCGCGTCGGCTGTGCTACAATCCGGCGGGAGGATGATGGCGTGCGTCTTCTGCTGCTGAACGGGCCCAACCTCAACCTGCTCGGCGAGCGCGAGCCGGAGCACTATGGCCGCGAGACCTGGGCCAACATCGAGGCGCGCCTCAAGACCAGGGCGGCCGCGCTCGGCATCGAGCTCGAGTGCCGGCAGCACAGCAGCGAGGGCGGGATGATCGACATCCTCCACGCCGCGCGCCACGAAGTGGATGGCGTGATCCTGAACGCGGGTGCCTACACGCATTACGGCTACGCCCTGCGCGATGCCATCGCCGCCATCCCCCCGCCCGTCATCGAGGTGCATCTGAGTCTGCCGGAAGCGCGCGAAGAGTTTCGGCACGTCTCGGTGATCGCACCGGTCTGCGCGGGACGGATCGCCGGATTCGGCGCGCTCTCGTACGAGCTCGCGCTCGAGGCGTTCGCGCGCCTGAGAGGACCTGAGGAGGCACATACGCGGTGAGCGAGGAAAGGATTGCGGCACTGCACCGACGCCTGGCCAAGGAGAGCCTGGACGGGTTCATCACATTCATGGAGCAGGACTTTTTGTACCTCTCGGGATTCAGCGGCGATGCGGGTGCCCTCGTCATCGGTCGTGACGACGCGCTCCTCCTGACCGACAGCCGCTACATCGAGACGGCCGAGGTGGAGGTGCGGGGGGCGCGCACAGCCAAACACGGCGTGCCGCTCTGGCACGACGTCGCCCAGGCTGTGCGCGAGATGGGTGGCGAGCGATGGGGATTCGACGCCACTGCCGTCTCCTACGACGCGTATCGGCAACTCGAGGAGCAGGGTGTTCCGCTCGTGCCTACCAAGGGGATCGTCCTTGCGCAGCGCATGGTCAAGGACGACGAGGAGGTCGCGAAGCTCAGGCGGGCCTGTGCGATCGCGGCCGACGCGCTGGAGGAGGCGATCGATCGCATCCGACCGGGCATGACGGAACGTGAGGCCGCGCTCTGGCTCGAGATGCGCATGCGCGAGATGGGCGCCGAGGGACCGGCGTTCCCATTCATCGTGGCCTCGGGGCCGCGCGGCTCCCTGCCGCACGGTGCGGCAGGCGAACGCGCATTCGCCACAGGCGACATGGTGACCTTTGATGTCGGATGCCGCTACTTCGGCTATCATTCAGACATTACGCGCACGGTTGCCCTCGGGACGCCGCAGGCCGAACTGCAGCGCGCCTACGAGGTGGTGCGAGCGGCGCAGCAGGCGGGAATCGCGGCGGTGAAGCCGGGGGCTGCGGCGAGCGATGTCGACGCCGCGGCACGCGACGTGATCGCTAGGGCAGGCTACGGCGAGTATTTCGGGCACGGCACCGGACACGGCGTCGGGCTCGAGATCCATGAGTGGCCGCAGATTTCGTCGCGCAGCGACGATATTCTTGAAGCTGGCATGGTGCTGACCGTCGAGCCGGGGATCTACCTCCCGGGCGTGGGCGGAGTCCGCATCGAGGATACGGTGCTGGTCACGGACGAGGGGGCGCAGGTGCTGACGGTATCGCCCAAAGCTCTGCGCATGCTCTGATCCCTGAAGCCATGGATTCGAATCAAGGACGGATGGGGGACGCTACGTGATTTCCTCGAACGATTTCCGCAACGGGGTAACGATCGAGATCGACGGGCAGGTCTTTTCAGTGATCGAGTTTCAGCACGTCAAGCCGGGCAAGGGCTCGGCCTTCGTGCGCACGAAGCTCCGAAACGTCAAGACGGGCGCCGTGGTGGAGCGCACGTTCAATGCGGGCGAGAAGATGCCCAGGGCGCATATCGATCGCCGCGAGATGCAGTACCTCTACGCGAACGGCGACGAGTACAGCTTCATGGACACCGAGACGTTCGAGCAGGTCAGCATCACCGCGACCGAGCTCGGCGATGCGCTGCACTTCCTCAAAGAGAACATGAACATCGCTCTCCTGCAGTTCCAAGGTGTCACCATCGGCGTCGACATGCCGAATTCGGTGGAACTCGAGGTCGTCGAGACCGATCCCGGGTTGCGCGGCGACACGGCGACGGGCGGCACCAAACCCGCGAAGCTCGAGACGGGCTACGTGGTGCGCGTGCCTCTCTTCATCGAGAACGGGGACAAGCTCATCATCGACACGAGATCCGGCGAGTACCTGTCGCGCGCCTGATCCCGGCTCGCAAGCAAGACGAGGCGAGATGGCCGGCCCTGGCCATCTCGCCTCGCTCGTTGCTCGCGGTCCGCGCCCGCTCAGCCTAGAGGCTGCCCGTCGCCGCCAGCGGTGTGGTCGGGGCGCCGACCGCGTCGTTGACGACCGGGCGCCCAGTGGCCACTTCGATGCCGTCGGTGAGCGGGATGGGCGCAGAGAGCGTCGTCTGCACGAGCAGCGTCTGCCCGACCAGTGCGACACTGGCGACGCCGAGCTCAACATGCGTCGTCAGGTCGGTCACCGTGTAATCGCCGAGATTCCTGTCGAGGGTGGCGCCATCCAGTGGCTTGTCGTACGGGATCGCGAGCGTGAACTCCTCGTCACCTGCGACCTCGGTGACCGTCGTCGTGAGAGAGGTGGCGGAACGTGCGCCCCACTCGACCGCCGTCGACGGCGCGGAGGGCGCGGACAGGCCGGACTGGGTGACGGCCTCAACTTCGAAGGTGTAGCTCGCCCCGACCGCGAGTCCCGTGATCGCGGTGCCAGCGCTGGCAGGGGTGCCGCCGTTCGCCTGGGACACCGGGCTGTAGGCGCCGCCACTCGCCTCGAGCACCTGGTAGGTGGAGGCGCCGGCGATCGGTGACCACGTGAGGTAGATGCCGCCTGCAGTCTCCTGAGCGCTGAGGCCGGTGAGCCCCGCCAGCTGTTGACTGCCGCTGGCGGCGATCGGAGTCGTGGGCGCGTCGGCCGCATCGTCGATGATGGACCTCGTCGTGGTGATCCCGAGGAGGTCCGTGGGCAGCGTCGTCAAGGCAGTCGGAACGGTCACGATCGTCACGCTCTGGCCGCTCGCCGAGACAGACGCGACGCCGAGCTGCGTATGCTGGCTCTCGTCCACCACCTGGTAGTCGGAGGGAGACTGGTCGAGCGTCAGGGGATTGAGAGCCTTGTCGTACGAGACGGTGATGGTGGCGTAGTCGCCGGTTGGGCTTGGTGCGACGCTGACGGTCGCCGCCGTGGCGGGCTTCGCGCCCCACGTGACGGTCGCGGTCGGCGCCGACGGTTGGGAAGCGCCGGACGATGTCACCGCCTCAACCTCGAAGGTGTACGCGCTGCCGACGGTCAGACCGGCGACGGTCGTGTCCGAAGCCACAGGCGCGCCGCCTTCGGCGGGGCTCACGGGGGAGTAGCCCCCGCCGCTGGCCACGAGCACCTGGTAGGACGTCGCGCCGGCGACGCCGTTCCAGCTGAGCGCTATGCCTGAGACGACCTCGCTGGCGGCCACCTGGGTGGGCGTGGAGGTGGCTAGGGTTCCCCCGCCTGGCACCGGCGAGACCTGCGCGATGATCATGTCGACGAGCCCACTCGGCCCGACGACCAGCCGCACGAACGTCCCCGCTGCGATCTCGGCGAGGGATCCGTGTGCGCCCTCGCCTGGGATGACCACCTTGGCGGTCGGGCTGAGAACATAGGTGCCGCTTTGGGATCCGCCCTTCTTGCCGCGACCCTTGGGCCGGTTCTGGGCGGCGATCGTGATGCGACCGCCGCCGAGCGACGTCACGATGCCCGACACAACGCCGGGATTGGCCTCAACTGTGCGGGATGGCGTGAGGTCCGCGACCACATCCGCCTGGCCGCTCGCAGTGAGCGTGAGCATGACCTGGTCGCCGACAGCGAAGCTTGCGAGAGATCCGGTCACATTGCCGTAGTCGATCTGGGCGTTCGGGGCAAGGGTATAGGTCTCCTGACCGGGCGACCCGCCGAAGGCCCTGAGCGTGATGGTGGCCAGAGGCTGTCCGTTCACCATGACGCTGCCCGCACCTGCGAAGGTGCCCTGGACCGTAGCAGCGTGCCCAAGGCCGAGCTCCAGTTCGATGCGCTGCAAGATCACGGCGAGCTCGGCACGGCTCAGCTTGGCGTTGGGGTCGAGCTGTCCTTGGGAGCCGGTGAGGAGCCCGAGCTGCACGGCGAGCGCCAACGGCTGGCGGGCCCAGGCCGGCACGCTCTTCGTGTCGCCAAACGTTTGCAGGCTGGCGAGATTCCCGTTTGCGGGAAGCTGCAGCGCGTTCACGATCATCGCGATGGCCTGGGCGCGCGTGGCTGCGGCACCGGCGTCGACGTCCCCGCCAAGCCCGGACAGCATTCCGTCGCCGATGGCCCTCTGCACCTGCTTCGCGAAGGGCGCGCCTTGGCCGGCGCCACCCTGGTAGCGCAGCAGGACAGCCGCCAGCTGGCCGATGGTGACCGGGTCTTGCGGTCCGAACTGCGTCGGGGTGAGGCCTGTGAGCACGCCTTGGGCGCTCAGCGTCTCAATCGCGGCCGCCGCCCACTGCGCGTGGCCGAGGTCCTGGAAGGTCGCATGTCCCTTGGCGGATGCGGTGCCGAAGCTGGAAAGGGCAAGGGTGCCGGCGATCGCCGTGGCGACAAGCAATTTTGAGCGCACATCCCCACCTCCGCATGGATAGAGCGACGCGCAGGTCCGCGTCCCAATTAGACCCTTCGCATGCGGAGTCCCTGGTTCTGGGGGCAGAAAGGAAAAATTACAGTTTGTCCAGTGATCAGGCAAGCCTGCTCCTCAGAGCTTGCGACCGACCGCTGCCAGCGAGAGGCTCGCCTCCCAGTCCCAGAGCGGATGCTCCATGGCCCAGCCCTGGCGCTTCAGGCCGAGCTCGCGCAGTTCGAGAAGCTCCTGGCGGCTGAGCACGCGATAGTCCTCGCCCGAGAGCAGCTCGTCGATCCATGCCTCCAGTTCCGCCTGCTGGATCCTGCGGTGCGCGAGGCGTACTGCGGCGGGCGTGCGGCTGTCGTCCGGCGCCATGACGTGCCCCCACGCGTTCAGCCTGAGATCGCCGAGTCCGAGCTCGGCCATGAGCGCCCAGAGGGCGCGCACGGGCCACTGGCTGCTGCCTACGCCCCGCGGAATGGCTGAGTAGCCGGCATGGAGCCGGCGGGAGAGATCGCGCAAGCGCGGCGCGCCGTCATAGGGCGCCTGACCTTCCAGGGCGTCGATGCCGTCGAACGTGATGCCGCCCGGCCCCGCCACAGCCTCCGCGATGCTGACCGCGCCTTTGGGCCGGCAGACGCGCACCATCTCCGCGATCGCCTGGCGGGGATCGGCGAGGATCCCGATGCCCGTGTAGCTTGTCACCGCGTCGAAGGAGGCGTCCGGGAAGGGCAGGGCGTAGGCATCCCCCACGATGTAGCGCACGCCCCTGAGCCCGTCCGCCTCCGCCTTGGCGCTGGCGCGCGCGATGAACTCGGCGTCGAGATCGAGGCCTGTGACGCTGCCCGGCGCGATGCCTGCGGCGAGGTAGGGGGCCAAAGTGCCGGGACCGCAGCATACCTCGAGCACCTGCATGCCCTCTGCGAGGCCGAGGTACGAGAACAGCAGCGGACGCCATTCCGGCCGGAACCTCGCTGCGCGGCTCTCCTCGAGGACTTCTGCGGGCTGGATGGCGGACCACCGGAACTGTGTCATGTGAGCGATCCTCCTTCAAGCGTCGGTGCCTGGGCTTGGCGTTGGGCAGCGCCGGCCATCATGTCATGTCGGCCGCTCTGCCATGGGTCTTCTCCTGGATGAGCACGTCTACCGCCGTTCGGCCAGGCATAGCGATGTGGTCGGAGGTGCATGGGCATGCCAGCCGAGGCAAGGGCCGCGTGGAGCACGGAGTCGCCGTGGACCCAGATTCGGCCCTACATAGCCGAGCGCCTGGCCATTGGTCTCGATCGCCTCGATGCGGCGCTCTGGCTGGAAGCGCGCGAGCTCAGGCTGCGCGCCGGACGGGAAGTGCGCCTGGTCGGCGCGGGCGGCAAGGATCGCGTCGTGGGACCGGCGGTGAGTCGCGACGATCTCGAGCACTGCCTCGAGCACCTCACGGGACATTCGCGCTACGCCTGGGAAGAGGAGTTGGCACAGGGTTACCTTACCATTCCAGGCGGTCACCGCGTCGGCATCGCCGGCAACTGGAGCGCCCCCGGAACGGGCAGCCGGGCGGTGCGCCACGTGGCGGCGCTCAACTACCGCATCGCCCGCTCCATCACGGGCCCCGCCGCCGCTCTGGCAAGCCGCGTCTCGCACGGCGGGCGACCGCTCGCGACCGTTCTCGTCGGCCCCCCCGGCTGTGGCAAGACGACCCTGCTGCGCGACCTCGTGCGGGCCGCCTCGGACGGCCTCTACGGCTGGCACGGCCATCAGGTGAGCCTTGTGGACGAGCGTGCGGAAATCGCTGCCTGCCATGCGGGGCTGCCCGGCCACGACGTCGGCGCTCGCACCGACGTGCTCGACGGGCTGCCGAAGACGCTCGGCATGCGCATGGCCCTGCGGGCGCTGGGCCCGGAAATCCTCGCCACCGACGAGATCGGCGGCGAGGAGGATGCCCAGGCGGTGCTCGATTGCGCCTACGCCGGCGTGACGGTGCTGGCGACCGTCCACGCCGCATCGCTCGAGGAACTGCGCCTTAGGCCCAGCATCGCCCTCCTCATGCGTGAGGGTGTGTTCCACCGTCAGGTCCTGCTGGGCGCGGAGCCGCGTCCAGGGACCATCCTGCGCGTCGAGGACGAATCCGGACGTGCGATCGGGGCGGTAGCGCGATGATCCCCCTGCGCATCGCTCTCGGCCTGGTTCTTGTCCTGGCGGGCTACCAGATCGGCGCCCTGGTTGCCGACCGGCAGCGGCGCCGGGTTCTCGAGATCGATGCCTGGCAGGCACTGCTGCACGTTTTGGCGAGCGATGTCTCTTACACCGCCTTGCCGCTCGGACAGGCACTCCGTTCGGCCTCGCGCCAGGCCAAGGGGCTCGTGCAGGAGTTCGCCGCCGGCCTTGCGCGCCGCCTGGAGGGGCACGTGCTGCTGGCGGAGGCGTGGCAGACAGAACTCGATCGCCTGAGGCCGCGCAGTTGCCTCACTCCGGACGACACCGCGCCGCTGCTCGAGCTCGGAGAACAGCTTCGCCGGTTCGGCCGCGACGAGCACAGGGGCTTCTTCCTGCGCTGCCAGGAGCGCCTTGCGCTCCAGCGGCGTGAGGCCGCGGAGGAGAGTGCGCGCGGCAGTCGCATGTGGCGTACGCTCGGCGCCGTCGCAGGCGCCGCATTGGCCCTCGTGCTGCTGTGAGACGGGGAGGGAACGGACGTGGACATCAATATCGACCTCATCTTCAAACTCGCCGCCGTCGGCATCCTGATCGCCGTGATCCATACCGTCCTGACGAAGGCCGGCAAGGACGAGATCGGCCATCTCGTCACCCTGGCGGGCGTGGCTCTCGTGTTCATGGTGGTGGTGGATCTCCTGACGCAGCTCTTCTCGTCGGTGAAGACGCTCTTCAATCTCTGACGGGGGAGGTCGTCCCCTCTGGCTATCGTCCAATTCGTCGGCATCGCGCTGGCCAGCGTGGTGCTGATCAGCGTCCTGCGGCGCGAACGCTCCGAATTCGCGGTGCTGCTCTCGCTGGCAGCTGGCGCCGTGCTCTTTCTCCTGATCCTGCCGGAGCTGGCCCAGGCGCTGCGTCTGATCGACGAACTAGCGATGATGGCGCATGTGCGCCTGCTCTACATCGATGTGGTGCTGCGGGTGATCGGCATCGCCTATCTGGCGGAGTTCGCGGCGCAGGTGGCGCGGGACGCGGGCGAGGGTGCCCTGGCGCAGAAGGTGGAGCTCGGCGGCAAGGTGCTCATTCTGGTCCTGGCGGTTCCGATCGTCGGCGCCCTCGTCCATCTGGTGCTGGGGGTGGGGTTGTGAAGTGGCTGAAGGCCTGCCTCCTGGCTGGGCTCATGCTGTTCGGCGGAGCGCAGCTCGCGAGGGCCGCCGCACCGCTGCCGATGCCATCGGCCACGTTCAGCCCGGCCTATGGCAGCGTCGCGTCCTCGCCGCTCAACGGCTTCCTCCAGCAGGTCAACGAGGCGACCGCGGGCAAGCTGCCGTCGCTCGATCTCGGCAAGATCATCTCCGCCATGGCCCACGGCGGCGGGGAGTACGGCCCTGCCCAGCTGGTGCGGGGCGTCTGGGACATTGCGGCCGGCGACATCGTGCAGGAGACCAGGCTGCTCGGAGAGCTCCTGGCGCTCGGGGTCGTCGCGGCGCTGCTCGAGCTTCTCGCCGACAGCTTCGAGCGGCAGGACGTGAGCCGCTTCGCCACCGCCGCCGTCTATCTGGCGCTTGCGGTGCTCGCGCTCGACGCCTTCTACCAGGCGGCGCAGCTCGTCGAGAAGAGCGTCGGGCTGATGGTGGGCCTGATGCAGTCCATGCTGCCGCTTGTCACCATGCTCCTCGCGGGGGTCGGCGCCTTCATGACAGCGGGACTCTTCCACCCGCTCATGCTGGTGGCGATCAACGTGATCGCAGCGATCGTGCGCGGGCTCGTGATACCCGCCCTGATCGCCGGCGTGGTGCTCGAGGTGATCGGACAGATGTCCGGCTTCAAGCTGAGCGGCATCGCGACCCTGCTACGCCAGGTGGGGCTGTGGACGACAGGCGCCGCGCTTACCCTCTTCGTCGGGCTGATCGCCATCTACGGGGCGGCGGGTCCCGTGATGGACGGTGTCGCACTCCGGTCCGGCAAGTTCTTGGCCAACACCTTCATCCCTGTGGTCGGCAAGCTCTTCTCTGACGCCGCCGAGGCCGTCTTCGGATCGACCTACCTGCTCAAGGACGCCGTGGGGATCGTCGGCCTCATGGCTGTCGGCTACCTAATCGTCGTACCCATCCTCAAGCTTCTGGTGCTCATCCTGGTCTTCCGACTCTCCGCTGCGGTGCTCGCGCCGATCGGCAGCAAAACCATCGTCGACGCGCTCTCGCAGTTCGCGACGAGCCTCGCGCACCTCGCCATGGCTATGGGCGCGGTCGGCGTGATGTTCTTCCTCTCGATGACGATCGTCTTCGCAGCCGGCAAGGGAGCCTGGGGCTGATGGATTGGTTGGGCTGGCTGCGCGGCATCCTCGTCGTCGCACTCTTCGGCTGGCTGCTCGAAGCTCTGCAGCCGGCGAACGCCATGCGCCGCTACACGCGGCTCGTGATCGGTCTCCTTCTGATGGTGGCCGTACTGCAGCCGCTCACCGTCCTCTGGCAGCAGCGCCTGCCCTCGCTGGCCGGCGCGTTCTGGCACGATCCCGACGTGCAGAGCCTCCTGCAGCAGGGGACCGTGCTGCAGGGGAAGGAGCAGGCCCAGACCATCACCGCGTACCGCAACGAGATGTCCCTGGCCGGCGAGGCGGCGGCACAGTCCGTGGCTGGCAGCGACGCGGTCGCGGTCAACGTGGCCATCGACACGAGCGATGCGCCGTCGGCAGCCACCGTCGTACTGCGTGGGAAGCCCAGCTCAGGCACGATTGAGGCGGTTCGGCGGGCGGTCGCGACGGCACTCGGCATTTCCCAGGGTGCGGTCCGCGTAGATTCAAGCGAAGGAGGCTTGGCACCGTGAAGGGCTTTCTGGACGGCCTCGACGTCCGCAGGCTGCGCACCTGGCTTGGGCTCGCCATCGCTGCTGCGGCCGTACTGCTCATTGTCACGACATTCTTCAGCGCTGCGCCTGCAACGACGACTCCGGTCGCCTCCACTTCGTCTTCGTCGGCGAAGTCGCAGGTAGCCGGCCAGGACATCATCAACTACCAGAATGTGCTCGCCGCGTCAGTCGCGAGCGCGCTGTCGGTCGTCAAGGGAGCGGGTGACGTGCGCGTGACGCTGAGCCTGCACGGCGGTCCGGGCTACCTCTACGCCTTCAACCAGACAACGCGCCGGCAGACGACTGGGAGCGGCAGCAGCACAGCCATCGACATCACGAGCCAGACGACCCTGGCCACCGCGGGTTCCGCCCAGACGCCCGTCCTGACGCAGGAGACGGCACCGAAGGTCGAGGGAGCGCTGATCGTGGCCTCGGGCGCCGCGAATCCCGTGGTCCGCGAGGAACTTAGCCAGGCGGCCCAGGCGCTTCTGGACCTGCCGGCGTACGCGATCGAGGTCCTGCCGGCGGGAGGTGGCCGCTGATGCCGCGCATCGATCGCGAGCAGGCCTGGCGCTGGTCCCTGCTGCTGGCACTCCTCCTCCTCATCGTCGTCTACCTCTGGTGGCGGGAGCATCCGCAGGCGCAGCTGCCGCCGCCGGGCGCGACGCAGGCGATTAGCCGCACGCCCCTGCCTGCGAGCGCCGACCTTGCCGCAGTCGTGAACCTGCGTCTGTCGCGCGACCAGACCCAGAGCCGTTCGCTCGCCGAACTGACCCAGATCGCCGAGGTGGCCCAGAGCAGCCAGTCCCGGCAGGTGGCAGGGGACCAGGCTGCGGATCTGACACGCGTCATGCGCGTTGAGCAGGAGACCGACGCTGAACTTGCGTCGCGGGACTACCAGGCAGCGACCGTGATTGCGTCGGGGCGGGCGGAGGTCACCCTGGCCAATGTCCACCTGTCCCTGAGGCAGGTCGTCGAGATCGCGTCCACCGTGGAAACGGTGACCGGGCTACCGCCTGAGGCCATCCGCATCGTGCCGGGAGGCTGATCTCCGGGCAACGTGGAGGAATCGCCATTCGGACGGGCGAACATCCTTCTGTTTCACCAGGGAGGGATGATCCATCCGAAAGGTGCTGGTTGCCAACCGCGGCGAGATTGCGGTCCGGGTCATTCGCGCGTGCCGCGAACTCGGGCTGCGTACCGTCGCCATCTACTCCGAGGCGGACGAGCACGCGCTCCATGTGCAGCTCGCCGACGAAGCGTATCCTGTCGGCCCTGCTCCGGCGCGGCGGAGCTACCTGCACATCCCCTCCATCATGAACGTCGTGACCCAGTCGGGCGCGGACATGGTGCACCCAGGCTACGGCTTTCTCGCCGAGAACGCCGCCTTTTCTTCCGTGTGCCGGCTGTGGGGTGTGCAGTTCGTGGGACCGCAGCCTGAGGCCATCGAGCGCATGGGCGTCAAGGCTCAGGCCAAGGAAACCATGAGCCAGGCGTCCGTGCCGGTTGTGCCGGGCAGCGACGGCGTCGTGCGCGACCTCGCGGAGGCGGAAGCGGTCGCGGCGCGCATCGGCTACCCGCTTCTGGTCAAGGCATCGGCGGGCGGCGGCGGCCGCGGGATCCGCATCGTCCAGGAGCCGTCCGAACTCGCGACGGCGCTCGAGCGCGCCGCGAGCGAGGCGCAATCGAGCTTTGGGGACGGTTCGCTCTACATCGAGCGCTACCTCGTCGACCCTCGCCATATCGAGATCCAGGTCATTGCGGACCGCCACGGAAGGGTCGCGGCGCTCGGCGAACGCGAGAGTTCGCTCCAGCGACGCCGTCAGAAGCTGCTCGAGGAGGCGCCGTCCACCGCTCTCGACGAGGACCTGCGCCTGCGCATGGAGGAGGCCGCGCGCCAGGCAGCGCTCGCAGTCTCGTACGAGAACGCCGGCACGATCGAGTTCCTGCTCGACCAAAGCGGGGAGTTCTACTTCATGGAGATGAACACCCGCATCCAGGTCGAGCATGGCGTGACGGAACTCGTCACGGGCGTCGACATCGTCAAGGAGCAGCTGCTCGTCGCGATGGGCGAACATCTGAACGTGCCCAGCGACTACATGCAGCCCGACGGCCACGCCATCGAGTGCCGCATCAACGCCGAGGACCCGAGTCAGGACTTCCGTCCGTCTCCGGGAACGATCGAGCGGTTCGATCCGCCCGGCGGCTTCGGCGTGCGCGCCGACTTCGGTGTGCAGACCGGTTCGCAGGTCACGTCCTACTACGACTCGATGATCGGCAAGCTGATGACGTGGGGGCGTACGCGTCCCGAAGCCATCGCGCGCATGCGGCGCGCCCTGCTCGAGACGCGCGTGGAAGGTGTCAAGACGACCATTCCCCTCCATCTCGCGATCCTGGACGACCCCGACTTCTGCGCGGGGAACATCGACATCAACTTCCTCGAGCGGCGACTGGCAGCTGGCCTGATCGACAAGGCCTGAGATCCCCAGGGACCGGCGAGGCTTGGCATAGGGCGGGGACCGATCGCGATGTCGCGGTGGGTCCCCGTCGCCTGTTCGCGCTGCTTAGCCCGTTGCCTCGGCGCCTTGTTTCGTCGACCGGTCGACCGTGCGGTGCTATAAGATGGTACCGGGCTTGAGGCGGGGCGAGCGCTGCCCGGAGCCAGATCGGCTGAGGGTGGCCTGACACCGCGCCTCGAGCGGCGGAAGGAGGTCACAAGATGCGCCGTTTGGACCTGCGTGGTCAGTGCTGACTGGGGCCGATCATCAGCGTGGCTGATGTCATGCGGGCAATGGCGGTGGGAGAAAAGCTCGTGGTGCAAGCGGACAAGAAGTCCGTTCCGCGCGATCTCGAGGCCTTTGCGCGCACTACGGGCAATCGCTTCCTTGGCGCGGAAAACGAAGGAGGCGTGTGGCGCATCACCCTCGAGAGGCTCCCGGGGTCGCGGCTCGGACCTCGTGATGTGGAGGGCTTCGACGCCTGACCGGCAGACGCCCGGGATCAGGCACCGCAGATGCTGGCGCCGACGCTGAGTCTCGGAGCCCGAGCGGGACGCTCGCGCCTCATGGGTGGGAGAGAGGCCGCAGCCAGAGGCTCCTGGCATTAGTGGGAGTGGGCGGGTAGTATAATGAGGACGGAGGTGTGTCCGCTTGGAGGAGCACGAGGTGCTGCCCGCGGTCGTCGACGATACCGGCGTCGTCCGCATCGCCGACGACGTCGTCTCGGTCATCGCCGGAATGGCCGCGATCGAGGTCGAGGGCATCGCCGGCATGTCCGGCGGTATCGCCTCCGGGCTCACGGAGCGCCTCGGCATCAAGCACCTCCAGCGGGGCGTCAAGGTGGAGGTAGGGGAGAAGGAGGCCGCCATCGACCTGTATGTCATGGTCGACTATGGCGCCCGCATCCCGGAAGTCGCCCAGCGTTGCCAGGAGCGGGTCAAGACCGCCGTGGAGTCCATGACGGGACTCAAGGTGGTCGAGGTCAACGTCCACATCCAGGGCGTGGCCTTCCCTGACGCCGAACCCGAAGGGCAGAGGGTCAAGTGATGTCCGGAGAAGGCCTTTCAGCGTTTCGGGGGGCCAGCGAATTGGGCGTGCGGGAGGGGTGTCCCCGCGCTGGCGGGGGTAAGCCTTGAAGATCGTCGGCTATTTCGACCGCGTGATCCTCGCGATCTATACCATCAGTCTGGGCATAGCTTCGCTCGGGCTCATCCTGCTCGCGTTCGGGTGGCGCACTCCTTTGGAGTACATTCGGACAAGCGCCCTGACCATTCCCGGCCGGATAGAGATCGGCATCATCGGCCTCGTGCTGGTGATCGTCAGCGTGCGCCTGGTGGGCGTGGGCATCGCGGGGTCGCCGCGCCGGCGCGCGATCAAGCATCAACTCGCGCTTGGCGACGTGCGCATCTCCGTCTCCGCGGTCGAGGGCATGGTGCAGAGGCTGGTGCGCAACGTCGCTGGCGTCCGGGATGCGAGCGCCGTCATGGAGCGCTGGGAGGATGGGCTCGCCGTGCGAGTGCGCGCGACGGTCGGACCAGGCGAACCGGTGACCGAACTCTCCGCCACGATCCAGGACGCCATCAAGACGCAGGTGCAGCGCGTCATCGGCGTTCCGGTCGTGCAGGTGCGGATCGAGATCAACCACATCAGCCCAGAAACCCGGCGCAGCAGGGTGGAGTAACATCATGAAGGAGTTCTGGCTGCGGCTCTGGCAGGAGCATCCGGGTGCGCTCGTCGGTACGTCGCTGGGCGTGCTGTGGGCTCTGTTGGCAGTCACTATCGGCTTCTTCCCGGCCCTATTCGTGCTGATCGCGGGCTTCATCGGCTGGTTCGTCGGCATGCGCCACGACACGGACGCCGGTGATTGGGGCGAACTGCTCGAGCACATCTTTCAACGGGAGCGTGACTGATGGCCAGACGACAGTCCAGGGTTCTGGCCTTGCGCGTGCTGTTCGCCATGGAGGTGGGCAGGCAGAGCATGGAGGACGCGCTGCGTCAGGAGATTGCGGACGAACCTCAGGCGTTTGCCGAGTACGCGCGGGAGATCTGCCAAGGGGTCGAACGGCAGAAGGAGCGCATCGACGGGCTGATCTCGGAGTTCAGCCGCGGTTGGACGCTGTCCCGCCTGGCGGCCGTGGACCGCTGCCTCTTGCGCATGGCCGCCTATGAGCTCATCGAGCAGCCGGGCATCCCCTCGAATGCCATTGTGAGCGAAGCTGTGGAACTTGCCAGCATCTACTCGACGGAGGAAGCGCCGCGCTTTGTGAACGGACTTCTTGCGCGCATGGCCACGGAGCTAGGCCGACCGCTCAGCGAAAGGCGGGAGGACGCGCAGGAAGCATCAGAGGAGGAAGATGGCCAGGATCATTGACGCCGCCTCGCTGGCGGCCGAAATGAGGTCCAAAGTGGCAGATCAGACGGCGGAGCTGCGAGCGGGCCTCGGCAGGCCGCCGGGGCTAGCCGTGCTTCTCGTGGGCGACGACAGAGAGGCCGCCGTCTGTGCGCAGGAGAAGGAGCGGGCCGCCGTGGCGTCCGGCTTCCATACGGAAGTACATCGCATGCCTCGAGGGTCGACGGCACAGGCCGTGACCCAGATGCTCGCGGCGCTGAGCCGCTCGCCCGAACTGGACGGTCTCGCGATGCAGCTGCCTTTTCCGGACGAGCTGGACATGAAGGAGATTCTTGCGTTCATCGATCCCGCCAAGGATGTCGACGGCCTGACGGCCGCACAGGTGGGACATCTGCTGCTGGGAGGCGAGGGCCTGCACTCGTGCACGGCGGACGCCGTGATGGAGATCCTGCGCCTGAGCGGGGTCCCGCTGCAGGGCAGGCAGGCCGTCGTGGTCGGCCGCGGCGCGCCAGCCGAGCGCCAACTGGCGCTGCTTCTGCTGGCCGCGGGCGCCACCGTAGGGTGGACGGATGCGCGAAACGATGAGCTCGCAGCGCTGACAGGAAGGGCCGACGTGCTCGTTTCCCTCGCCGGCGTGCCGGGCTGCCTGGGCGGGGAGCACATCAAGCGTGGCGCTGCTGTGATCGACGCGGGCGAGGCATGGGCGAGTGGCGGCAGGCGCGGCGATGTGCGCTTCGAAGAGGCCCAGGAGGCAGCTGGCTGGTTGACGCAGGCACCTGCCGGGATAGGCCCCGTGACGATCGCGGTGCTCTTGCGCCACACCGTGGAGGCTATGAGATGGAGATTCTCAGCGTCGGGGACGTTGCCCGCATCCTGAGCGGTGTGCTTGAAGCGGAGCCGAGGCTGCGCCTGCTCTGTGTGCGCGGCGAACTCGGCAGCGTCAAGGCGCACCCGTCCGGACACTTCTACTTCACCCTGAAGGACGAAGTCGCCCAGATCCGCGGCGTGATGTTCCGCTCGCGCTTCCGAAACGTGGTGTTCTCGCCCAAGGACGGCGACATGGTGCTCGTGACGGGGCAGATAGCCTTCTACCAGGCTGGTGGGCAGGTGCAGATCTACGCCGAGGAACTCGAGCAACTGGGGCTCGGGGCGCAACTGATGCGCCTCAAGGAGCTCAAGGCTCGGCTTGAGGCGGAGGGCCTCTTCCGAGCCGAGCGCAAGCGCCCCTTGCCGCTCCTGCCGCAAAAGGTGGGCATCGTGACCTCTTCTGCCGGCGCCGCCCTGCGCGATATCCTGCAGATCGCGCGCCGGCGCCATCCTGGCCAAGATCTCGTGCTCGCGCCGGCCCGGGTCCAGGGACAGGGAGCGGCGGGCGAGATCGTGCGGGCGCTCCGGCGCCTTGCGGTTCACCCCGGCGTCGATGTGATCATCATCGGTCGCGGTGGAGGAAGTCAGGAGGACCTTGATGCCTTCAACGACGAGGCGCTGGTTCGCGCTGTCGCTGCGTGTCCGGTGCCGGTCGTGTCGGCCGTGGGCCACGAGACTGATTTCACGCTGGTCGACTTTGCCGCCGACCAGCGCGCTCCGACTCCGAGCGCGGCGGCTGAGCTGGTCGTGCCAGTGCAGCGGGAGATTGCTCTGCGGCTGTGGGAACTGCGCCAGCGCCTCGGCCAGGGGCTGCGGCGGTCGGCGGAGCGCCGGCGGGACCGCCTCGTCGCGATCATGCAGCGGGGCCCGATGCGCCGCCCGCAGGAGCTTCTTCTGCGCCGTCGCGAGCAGGTGCAGGCGGCGACGAGACTTTTGGGCCATCTCGGCCGAGCAGGCGCACTGAGGCGCCGTTCAAGGCTGGATGCAGCCCAGGGCCGGCTTGGAGGCCTCGATCCGCGTGGTCCGTTGCGCCGAGGTTATGCCATGGTGATGAAGGATGGTCATGGGGTCCGGGGCGTTTTGGGCCTGAGGCCGGGTGACCGCATCGACGTGCGTCTCGCGGATGGACAGGCGTCAGCACTCGTGGACAGGATCGAGATGGAGGAGGAAAGCCGGTGAAGTTCGAGGAGGCGGTCGGCAGGCTGGAGGCCATCGTGCAGCGTCTGGAGGCTGGGGGGGACGATCTCGAGGCTCAGCTCAAGCTGTTCGAGGAGGGCGTGGCGCTCAGCCGAAGCTGCGAGGAGATCCTGGGGGCGGCCGAGGGCCGGATCGAGGAACTGCTGGGCGACGCTACAGCCGACGTTCCCGAAGACCTCGGCGACGAGGCGCCTGGTCGGTGAGGGCCATCGAGCGCTACCTGCCGCTGATCGAGACGACGATTCGAGGTCTCGACTTCGCTGACGAGACGCTGTCCCAGTCGGCCAGTTATGCCCTGGACGGCGGCAAGCGTCTGCGGCCGGGCCTTCTGCTTCTCGCCGCCGAAGCCTGCGGCGGCGACTGGCCATCGCTCGGTCGGGCAGCCGTGGCGGTCGAATGCATCCATGCGTACTCGTTGATCCATGACGATCTGCCTGCGATGGACAACGACGACTTGCGCCACGGCAAGCCGACCGTGCACCGCGCCTTCGGTGAGGCGACGGCGATCCTGGCCGGCGACGGACTCTTGACGTTCGCGTTTGAACTTCTGTCGGAACCCGTTCCGGGACTGCGGCCGGAGTGGCAACTGGCCGCAGTTGCCGAGGTGGCCAAGGGAGCGGGCTTCGGACCTGGCATGGTCGGGGGGCAGGCGCTCGACATCGAAGGCGCCGACGACGTCGCACGCTGGCTCAAGGTGGCGGCCGCGAAGACCGGCTGGCCCCTCGGGGCGGCGGCGGCCGTGGGTGCGTGGCTCGCAGGTCGCAACGACTTGGTCGCGGCGCTGCGCCTCTACGGTCAGGAACTTGGCGTGGCGTTCCAGATCAAGGATGATCTCCTCGACGTGGAGGGCTCGGAAGCGGCGATGGGCAAGCGCCTGCGCAAGGATGCCGACAAGAATCGTCCGAATTTTGTGGCGATCACAGGCGAGGACGCGGCGCGTGAGGCGCTGCGCGAACATTCGGCCAAAGCCGTGGCCGCCTTGCCAGATGATTCTTTCGATCGCGAACGTCTGGTTCTTCTGGTCGAGGAGCTGACGTCGCGCACGCACTGAATGCGCGAAGGGACGCCTGACGGGCGTGCATGCGATCTGGCATCGCCAGCCGATGCTGGATCAGAAATTGTCCAACGCTTCGAGCGACCGGTGCTATACTTGCTTTGTTGATGTTTTCGGGTGGAGCAGTATCCTAGCCGGACGTGTCTCCCCTAGGGCGGGCCTAAAAAGCCGCCGAAGGGCACATCGATGAACCTCCTGGTGCTGGTCCGGAACGCCAAGTCCGGGTTGGTGCTGGGAGTGAGGGGGTTGGGGCGCCCATAATGGCATATGGTCACGCACCCAGCCTCCGCGGAGGCCCAAGCTCGTGGAGGGTCCGCCTGCGGACCGCATCTGCGGCTTGGCGTTGTACCTGCATCAGGTGCTGGGCATGGCCAGGCGCTTGGTGCAGCGTAGCCTGCCTTGAGCCTTGCGGGGGGAAGTCGGGTTCCGATGTTTGTGTCCGGGGCCCCGGCACAGCGTCGCAGCCGAACGAAACCCGCTGGGCAAAAGAGGCTAAGGGAACACACGCGCCGCGAGGAAAACTCCTAGGCTGTTCGCCAAGAGCGAGACGTGTGAGGGATTACAGTGCGGCCTGAGTGGCAATCTAGCAGCGCTAATGGCGACATGGCGCACCGGGGCGAGAGGGGAACCGACGGTCGGCGACGGCCGGAGCCCCGGTTGGGAAAGCCAGCTGGACCTATGCCGCAGCGTTTACCTTGCAGGTTTCCACCCGATCCTTTGTTTGCGAGGTCATGTTGAGACGACAGGCCGAGCGCCTGGGCTGGCGCGCGGTGCGGTTCGCCCTCCTGGCCTTCGTCGTGGCGCTCGCCGTCACGTGGCCCGCCCAGACCGCCGTGCTCGGCTGGCCAGTCTTGGCCGCCATACCCGTACTGCTTCTGATCATCCTGCTCGGGGTGGCGTTCGATATTGTCGGGGTGGCCGCGACGCGCGCGCACGAGACTCCGTTTCACGCCCGTTCCGCAAGCAAGCGGCCGGGAGCGCGCAAGGCGATCCAGCTCGTGCGGCAGGCCGACAGGGTGGCGACGCTCTGCTCGGACGTCGTCGGCGATATCGCGGGCACCCTTTCCGGCGCTCTGGCGGCGGGCCTTGCGTTGCAGGCCGAGCCCTCCATCCGCGGCTTCGGCGCGATTCTTGCGGTTGCGCTCGTCTCAGCTGTCACAATTGGTCTAAAATCAGCAGCAAAAGGTCTGGCGATCCGCAGGGCGGACACCATCGTCTGGCTGGTCGGCCGTGTTCTTGAGGCGATAGAGGCGGTGTTGCCGCTGCACATCCTCGAACCGCGGCCGAAGCGACGCCGGGGAGGGCTTTGAATGGAGGATCTGCTCCGAGGCCGGGACATCGGGCAGATGAGCGATGCGGAACTCAGGGTTCTCTGCACCGACATCCGCCATGAGATCATCGACGTCGTGTCCCGCGTTGGAGGACACCTGGCGCCGAGCCTTGGTGCGGTTGAGATCACCGTTGCGCTGCACGCCGTGCTGCATCACGAGACCGACAAGATGGTCTTCGATGTCGGCCACCAAGCCTATGCCCACAAGCTCCTCACGGGGCGGCGCGATATCTTTCAGCATCTGCGCCAGCGGGGCGGTGCCAGCGGATACTTGCGGCGCGAGGAGAGCCCGCGGGATCCCTTCGGCGCCGGCCATGCCTCCACGGCTATATCCGCTGCGCTCGGCATCGCCACGGCGCGCGACCTGCAGCACGAGCACTGTGGTGTGGCCGCCGTGATCGGCGATGGGGCGCTCACGGGCGGCCTCGCCTACGAGGGCCTCAACAACGCTGGCCAGATCGGTACCGATCTGATCATCGTCCTGAACGACAACTCGATGTCGATCTCGCCCAACGTCGGCGCCGTCTCGACGTATCTGACAAAGATCCGCACGACGCCGGCCGTGCGCAGGTTCAAGCACGACGTCGAGTCTGCGCTGCGCCTCATCCCGGTGGTGGGCAAGGGGGCGGCCGAAGCGGCCGAGCGCATGAAGGACTCGGTCAAGCATCTCTTCGTGCCAGGGGAGATCTTCGAGGAACTGGGCGTGCGCTACCTCGGACCGATCGACGGTCATGATGTCGCGATGCTGCGCGCGGTGCTGAGGCGTGCGCAGGAGATGGGCGGTCCCGTCCTCGTGCATGCGGTCACCGAAAAGGGACACGGCTACGAGCCCGCCGCCAAGGATGCGAACAAGTGGCACTCCACCGCTCCATTCGAGGTGGATACCGGCCTTGGCAAGGCCGACAAGAAGAACGGCGTCAGTTGGAGCGACGCGTTCGGGGAGATCGCAGCCGACATCGGCAGCAAAGATGAGCGCGTAGTCGCGGTGACGGCGGCGATGGCCGACGGCACCGGGCTGCGTCACTTCCGCGACGCGCATCCGAGCCGTTTCTTCGACGTCGGCATCGCTGAGGCGCATGCCGTGACGTTCTCGGCGGGACTCGCGAGCCAGGGACTGCGGCCGCTCTGCGCCATCTACTCGACATTCCTGCAAAGAGCTTACGACCAGCTCATCCATGATGTGGGCATCCAGGGCCTGCCCGTCGTCTTCTGCCTGGACCGCGCCGGACTTGTGGGCGAGGATGGCGCCACACACCAGGGCCTCTACGACATGGCCTACCTCCGGGCCATTCCCGGCTATACCGTCGCCGCGCCCCGCGACGAGCAGGAACTCGAGGCGATGCTGCGGCTCGCGCTCACGCTGGAGGGTCCCTTCGCGGTCCGCTATCCGCGCGGCAACTGTCCCGGCGTCGGCCGGCAGCGCAAGCAGATCCGCCTCGGCGAGGGGGAATGGCTGCGCGCGGGAACGCACGGCGCCATCCTCGCGGTTGGTACCATGGTGCAGGTGGCCCTCGACGCCGCCAAGATCCTCGACGCCCGAGGGATATCGCTGGCTGTGGGCGATGCGCGGTTCATCAAGCCGATCGATGTGCCTATGGTGCGCCGCGCGGCGGAGTTCCCGCTGGTGGCGACCATCGAGGAGGGGACCGAGGCGGGCGGATTCGGTGATGCCGTCCTCGGTCAGCTGGTTGGGCAAGGTTATCGCGGGCGCTTCGTGCGCCTGGCCGTGCCGGACCGCTACATCGAGCACATGACGCGGCCCGAACAGCTCGAGGAGTGCGGTCTTACTGCGCCGCAAGTGGCCCGGACGCTCCAGGTGTCGCTCGATGCATCCCAGGACGCGTCTTGACGAACTCCTGGTCCTGCGGGGCCTGTGCGCCAGCCGTAGCAAGGCGCAGGCGCTGATCGCGGACGGGAAGGTGCTTGTCTCGGGGCGCGCGGCCCTGCGCAAGTCGGAACTGGTCGCCGAAGATGCGGCGATCGAGCTGACGGCACGAACCTATGTCTCGCGCGGCGCAGGGAAGCTTCTCCACGCCTTGGAACGCTTCACCGTCGACCCGCGCGGGCGTGTGGCCCTCGACGCGGGAGCATCGACCGGCGGATTTACTGAGGTGCTGCTGGAGCGCGGCGCCTTGCGCGTCTATGCGATCGACGCCGGGCATGGACAATTGGATGCCGTGTTGCGCGCAGACGCCCGCGTGCTCGTGCATGAGGGGACGAACCTGCGCCATCTGCACCAAGGAGACCTTCCTGAGGCGATCGAACTCTTCAGCCTCGATCTCAGTTTCATCTCCCTGCGCCTTGTCCTGCCGGCGGTCGCGAGCCTCGCTGCACGAGGCGCCGAGATTGTGGCGCTGGTCAAGCCGCAGTTCGAGGCGGGGCCGAAGGACGTCGGCAAGGGTGGCGTCGTTCGCGATCCCAAGGTGCATCTGCGCATCCTCTCCGAGGTCGCGCAAGCTGCGGCGGCGAACGGCTTCACGCCGCTGGGCGTATGTCCGTCGCCCATCCTGGGCGGCGATGGCAATCGGGAGTATCTCATGCACCTCGGCCCGGGAGCCGGGGACTTCGATGCCGCTGCAGCCGTGGAGGAGGCCTGGTCCTGATGCTCGTGCGCGACCCCGTCTGGGGTGACATCGAACTCCCGGATGCGGTGAAGGCTCTGCTCGACACGCGCGGGATGCAGCGGCTCAGGCGCGTGCGACAGCTCGGGCTCGCTTATCTCGTCTATCCAGGCGCTCAGCACAGCCGGTTCGAGCACTCCCTCGGTACGGCTCACGCGGCTGGGCTGATCATGGCCGCCATCGGCCGTGCGCGGGATCCGTGGGCCGACGCAGTGCAGATCGCGGCCCTCCTGCACGATATCGCGCATGCCCCGTTCGGACACACGTTCGAAGACGAGCGGCCGCTTCTTCCGCGCCATGACACGCAAGAGCGCATGGAGTCCGCACTCGCGGGAGAGATTGGAGCGTCGCTGCACGGCATGCAGGCGGGACCTGAGGCCCTGAGCGTACTCTTGGGCGGCAGCGGCGTGCCGCAGTGGGCGCACGACGTCGTCAGCGGGCCGCTCGATGCCGACCTTCTGGACTATCTGCGCCGCGATGCCTACATGACGGGAATTCGCCAGCAGTACGACGATCGCGTGCTGCAGACGCTCGAACTGCTCGACGGCCGACTTGGTGTCCGGCTCGAGCGCCATGGCAGGCTGCGACCCGACGCGCGTTCCGAGATCCTGCAGCTCTTCCGTATGCGCTACCTCCTGACGGAACGCGTCTACCTGCACCACACCAAGATCGCTGCGGGGGCCATGCTCGCGAAGGCGGTGGAACTCGCGGTGGAGGCCGGGCTCGAGCCGTCATCGCTGTTTCGGCTGGGCGATGATGCGCTGCTCGATCTCCTGGCGCAGGGCGACTACGGCGAGGAGGTCAGGGAACTCGCGGACTCGGTCGCATGCCGGCGACTCGCCAAGCGTGCGCTGGTCTTCGACCGGCGTCAGGTGGGGCAGAGGCGCCTTGAAGAGCTGTATCTGAGGTTCGAGCGGCCGGGGGCTCGGCGCGAGGCCGAGGCGGCGATCGCGCAGGCCGCTCGGGGCAGGTCGGCGCAGGTGGTGATCTCGTGCCCGCCGCCACCGGAGTTTCGGGAGATGGAGGTGCCGACGGCACTGCCCGAAGGCATCTTCGCCCTCGACCGTCCGCCTGGCGGTGATGCGGAGGTCGACATCCTGGCGGAGCGCTACCGCGATCTCTGGACGATCGCCGTGTTTGCCCAGGAGGAGTTGCTGCCGCAGGCAGCCACGGCGGCGGCGCGACTGTTCAATGCCGAGTGAGGGCAGCGAGCGCTCCTGAATTTTCACACGCTGCGGGTGCATGTCCCGGGCATGCGGCCATGCTAGACGCAAGTGGCCGCTACCGCGCGCAGGAGGCGGGCGGTGGGCGGTCGAACAGGTGAAGGTCGCGTGAACAGGAGGCCTGCATGTGGCGGCGCCAGTCGGCCTGCTACCAAATCTCGACAAGCCTGAAGCGCTGCGTCGTGCCCAGGAGGTCGCCCATCTTCTGGCTCGCCTGGGTAGAAGCTACGCCATTGAGCCCGATGCCGCGGCGCTTCTGGATCTCGATGCCGAGCCAGAACCGCTTGAGACGTGGGCTGATCGCGTCGACGTGGCTGTCGTTTTTGGCGGTGACGGCACGCTCCTGCAGGCGGCGAAGCGCCTCGCGCCCTACGGCATCGCCCTAGTGGGCGTGAACCTCGGCCATCTCGGGTTTTTGACAGAACTCGAGCCCGAGGAGATCGAGAGCGAACTGCCCGGCCTCCTCACGGGTGCCCGGGTCGTAGACCAGCGCAACATGCTCCGCGCCGAGGTACTGCGCGGCGGCGAAGTAGTCGAGCGCTTCCTGGCGCTCAACGACGTCGTCATCGCCAAGGGGCCCTTTTCGCGTCTGATCCGGGTGGAGGTCGGACTGCGCGGCCGTCCCGCGTTCATCTGGCCGGCGGACGGCGTCGTCCTTTCGACGCCGACGGGATCGACGGCCTACGCGCTTTCGGCGGGTGGTCCCGTGCTCTCGCCCGATGTGCGCGCCCTCTCGATCACCCCGATCTGCCCGCACTCCTTTTACGCCCGCACCGTCGCTGTGGACCCAGCCGAGGAAGTGCGCGTGCGCATCATCGCACCGCCGGCGGACGCATTCGTGACCGTCGACGGCCAGAACGGCATCCAGCTGCTGCCGGACGATGTCGTCGTCACGCGGCGGGCCAGGGAGCAGGCAGTCCTTTGGCGGCGCCCCGGCTGGAACTTCTATGATGTGTTGAGGCGCAAGCTGCAGGAAGAGGAAGGTGCGCATGGCGGTGAGTAGGGCGGGGGTGGAACGACCGATTTCACGGGACAAGGCCAGGCGCCAGCTGAGAATCCTCGAACTGGTGCGCGAAGAGCACATAGCCACGCAGGAGGAGCTGGCGGCCCGGCTGCGCCAGGTGGGCCTCTCGGTGACACAGGCCACGGTCTCACGCGACATCAAGGAGCTTGGGCTGCTCAAGGTGACGGGCGCCGACGGCCGTCAGCACTACCAGAGCGACATTCGCCAGCCCTCGCCGGACGAGAAGCTGATGCGCATCTGCCGCGACTCGGTACTTTCGATCGAGCAGAGCGACAACATGATCGTCGTGCACACGCTGCCTGCCACCGCGGATGCGGTCTGCGAAGCGATCGACTCTCTGCGCATGCCCGGCGTGATCGGCACCATGGCCGGCGAGCGCACGGTTTTTCTGGTGGTGCGACCGTCCTCCGCATCGCCGGCGATCGTCGAGGACCTGCGCCGGCTTACGCTCTGATGCTCAGGCTGCTGCAGCTGCGCGAGCTTGCGATCGTCGACGCGATTGAACTTGAGTTCGAACCTGGTCTCACAGTCATCACCGGTGAGACGGGCGCCGGCAAGTCCATTCTGCTCGATGGACTCGATCTGGCGCTCGGTGCGCGCGCAAGCCGGCACGTCGTGCGCCAGGGCGCGGGCGCGGCCAGCGTCGCGGCGCTCTTCTGGCCGCCGGGTGGCGGTGAGGTACTGCTTGAGCGCGAGATCAGCGCCGAGGGCCGTTCGCTGTCGCGCATCGACGGACGCATGGCGCCGGCGCAAGAGGTGCGACTCCTGGGCGATCGGCTGGTCGAACTGCTGGCCCAGGGCGAGGCGGCCACGCTCCTGAGACCAAGGCGCCAGCGCGAGCTCCTCGACCGCTACGCAGGCAGTAACGAGGCTTATGAGGCGGCCATGGCGACCCGCCAGCGCATCCAGCAGCTCAGTCAGAGGCGCCAGGACGCCGGTGGCGACCCGCGCCAGTGCGCGCGGCAGATGGATCTTTTGCGTCACGAAGTGGAGGAGATCGCCGAGGCGCGCGTCGCGCCGGGCGAGATTGCAGCGCTAGAGCAGGAGATCGAGCTCCTCTCGCGTCGTGAGGATATTCTTGCGGCGCTGCGCGACGTGCATGCGGCGGTGCGCGGGGAGGACGGCGGCGCCTCCGTGGAAGACCTTGTCGGTCAGGCGATGGCGCGTCTGAGACCTCTCCAGCGCTTCGATGCGCAGCTGCAGGAGATCGGCAGGCTGCTGTCCGACGTCGCTGCCCTGCTGGACGAGGCGGCGGCAGCCACCACGACGGCGAGCGAGCGGCTCGAATACGATCCGCAGGCCTTGCACCGCGCCGAAGACAGGCGGACATTGATCGACGGCCTGCGGCGCAAGTATGGCGAAAGCGAGGAGGAAATCCTGCGCTATCGCGCCTCGGCCGCCGACGAACTGGAGCGACTTGCCACCTGGGAGGACGAGGCGCGGAGATTGGGCGACGAGATCGCTGCGCTGGAGGCGGAGCTTGGCGCGCAGCGCCTCGAACTGATGCGGATGCGACGTGAAGGAGCCGCTCGCTTCGAGGCTGCGGTGCGACCGGAACTCGAGCGCCTCGCGCTGGTCCAGGCGGACCTCAGAGTGGCGGTGGAGGATAGCCTGGACGATGACGCCGTGCGCTTCGACTTCGCGCCAAATCCCGGCGAGACGCCCCGCCCGCTCGGACAGATCGCGTCTGGCGGTGAAGCGAGTCGGGTGCTCTTGGCGATCGGGTCCGTCCTGGCCAGAGACGAGGACGCAACCCTGGTGCTGGATGAGGTGGATCAGGGCCTGGGCGGACGTGCCGCGCGCAGCCTTGCGCTGCATCTCAAGGAGCTGTCGCGCCACCGGCAGGTGATCGCCGTCAGCCACCAGGCTGTAGTCGCAGCGCGCGCCGATCGCCACATTGGTCTGACCAAGGATGTCGTAAATGGACGCACGGTCGTGCATGCACAAATTTTGTCAGGCGACGTCCGCGTTGCGGAGATCGCGCGCATGCTGTCGGGCGAGGCCGGAGAGACGGCGCTTCGCCATGCGAAAGAGCTTTTGGCCGACGACTGAGGCCGTGCGCGAGATGTGGCCCGCCAGGCTATTCTTGGCTGCATAGGTCCTGTGGGGCGCGCGCCAAAGAGGTGCGCGTTCTGTCTTCCTGCCAGCATGCCGCCCCGATCGTCGAGAAAGGATAGTTACGGACGATCGCAGACGATTAGGGGGCAAATGCAGCGTGAATGCGCGGAGAATCGCGAGTTTGCTTGCACTTTCTCTTCTTACCGTAGGTTTCTGCTCACCGCAGTACCGCGCGCTTGCGGCGTTGCCGGGCCACATAGCGTTGCCGAGAGGTGACGCGCTGGACATCCGGAACCTGGGCCTCTTTGGCCATCGCGACCGCGGCGGCGTCAGGGTACAGGAGGGACCGCGCGGGCTGCACCTCGTGGCCAGCGGGAGGGGCGACGTTGCCCTGACCTTGGCCGGACTTCCGGTGAAACAGGTGGATGTGCGGGTCGCCGCGCCGCGGAGGGTGCTCCTGGGCGGCCAGGCGATCGGCGTCACCGTGCGGGGCGCAGCCACTGTCGTCGCTCTCGACAGGGTTCCGTCGATCGAGGGTTCCCTGCGCTCCCCAGGCGGTGCAGCTGGCCTCAGGGTCGGAGACGCCCTGGTGGCTGTGGACGGCGTTACCGTACGGTCCAATGCGGGACTCCACCAGCTGATCGAGGCGGCGGGCAGGGCCGGGCGCAACGTGCGGCTGACCGTGGTGCGCGAAGACGGCGTGCATACCCTGCAGGCGCGTCCCGCCTTCGACCGTCAGCTTGCGCGCTACAGGCTGGGCGTCTACGTGCGCGACGAAGTGAGCGGGGTTGGGACCCTGACGTTTGCCGATCCCCGTCGCGGCACGTTCACCGCCTTGGGCCACTCGGTGCGCCTTGCAGTTGGAGCGCGGCTCTCGTCACGGGGTGAGATCGCCCCAGCCATTGTGTTCGGCGTGATGCGCGCGCGCCGCGGCAAGCCCGGTCAGAAGCTGGGGGCGCTCGACCTTTCCGAATTGCCCCTCGGTCAGATCACGCGCAACGCCGATGTCGGCATTGGCGGCCGTCTCACCCGCCTGCCAAAAGGGAGGCTCCTGCCGATCGCCACCGTTTCGGAGGTGGAGGTAGGCCCTGCGACGCTCTACACAGTACTGCAGAATCACAAGGTGGAGGCCTTCAAGGTGCGCATCGAACGGGTCATCGCGGATCGCCGCGCGGGTTCGAAGGGCATGGTGTTGCGCATCGTGGACCGGAGACTTCTGCGTCGAAGCGGCGGCATCGTGCAGGGCATGTCCGGTTCCCCCATCGTGCAGAGGGGCCGTCTGGTCGGGGCGGTGACGCATGTGTTCATCCACGATCCCTGGCGCGGTTATGGCACGTTCGCCGACTGGATGGACGAAACTCTGTCCGCCTCTATCCATCAAACCGTTCGACAGTCTGCGCGTCTGCCGGCCTAGACGCACCCCTTCGCTCAGGCGGTGAACGCCCGTCCCCAGGGGAAAGTGGGGAGATCGACAGCTGACGCGTCAGGCGCGAATTGCGGCGAACGCTTTGGCAGGGGACAGGAGGGAGGTATGTCCAAAGAGTCGAACCTCTGGTACGTGCTAGGGAATGAGGAGGGTTTGCCTCGTGGCCAAGATCCGAATCGTACTGGCGGACGACAACAGAGAATTCTGTGAAACAGTCCGCGAATTCATCTCCCGGCAAAGCGATCTCGAATTGGTGGCAGTGGCCCAGAACGGCGTTGAGGTTCTGGAGCTTCTGGGCCAACAGAAACCGGACGTACTTACCTGAATCCGTGATCTTAAGATAAGCTAATCGCCGTCCGGCGGCGTGCGGAGGAGATTGAGGGCGCTAACGTCGAATATCCGAGCGCAGAAGAATTCACCTGGCAGGTGACGCGATGCGCTTCGAGATCGGCGAGTCAGA
>DAIBJA010000077.1 GCA_027420455.1 Clostridia bacterium
CCAACTTCTTCGATCGGCAGAACAAGGAGGCCGTCGCTCGGCGCCTCGCCCGCCGCATCGAAGCCCTCGGCTACGAGGTGATGCTCAAGAAGCCCGCCTGATCCACAACCTGTACTATTGCGCCCCGTCCCGGGCAGTCGCAAAAATGCACTGGCGCTGCCCTTGGTTTTGTGTGCCTTCGGCACGCCCGGGGGGGTTTCAGGGGAGTGTCGTGAGCGACACCTAACGCTTTGGCTGCCTCACCAATCCCAACCAACCTTTCCAAGCCGGTAAGGTTAGAGTAGATTCGCGCTGGTTTCAAGTGAACTGTTCAAACCCTCTACCGCAACATGCGAACCAATGCGAACGTCGCCTGGTACGCCGTCGACGAGGCCGCTCCCAGGATCTACGGTGTCACCCTGGCACAGTTCACATCGTTGGGCAATTTGGACTTCTACGAGTTTTCGCTGCCGGGGCGCATATCGCCCGGCGCCTACGTCCTGGCTCCCCTGACCCATGAGAGGGCGGCGAACGTGGGCCCGGGGTTCATGAACGGTGCCGCAGACGGCGACTTCACGTTCGACGTCCAGTAGCCGAACGTGCGCCTTCGCAGCTCTGCTCAGCGCTGTTCGGCCGCGATGTCCCGCAGGGCGTCGCGCAGGGCCTCGTATGGGTGGGCTCCGACGATCATGTACTTGCCCTCGACGATGAATGTCGGAACACCGGTGATGCCGATCTCGCGCGCCCGCTCGAGCGAGCGCTCCACGCGTTCGCGGTAGTCCGGCCGCTCGAGGGACGCCATCGCCACCTCGGGATCGAGTCCCGCCCTCGCGGCCATCTGCCGCAGCACCTCGTCGTCGGCCAGGTTTAGGCCCTCGACGAAGTTGGCTCTGAAGAGCTCCCGGTGCAGGGCTTCCAGCTGTCCTTCGTCGCGCGCGTACTCCGAAAGGATGTGCGCCTTGCGCGTGTTGGTCAGGAGCTCAGGCGAGGCGAAGGGCAGCCCGAGCTCGCTTGCTCGCTTGCGAATCCCTTCCTGCATCCTTTCGACCTGCTCCCGTGGCCTCCCGAAGTACTCCGCTACCGCAATGCCTTCCTCCGGTGTATCCTCGTGCAACTCGAAGGGCTGCCAGGTGACGTCCAACGTAAGTCCAGGTTCCTGGTTCAGCTTGTCGACGAGACCCGCGCCGATGTAGCAGAACGGTCAAACGTAATCCGAGAACATCTCCACCTGCAATGCCATGCAGGATCACCTCATCTTCCTTCTTGATGAATGTTCCGACTAGAACGTATCGACCTTCACAGTCTTAGTATATCCGCAGTGCGTTGGGGCCGCCGCATTGTCCTGACCATCTTCGCCCCGGCTCCCTGCCTGTGCCGCTCTCGCCCAATGGCACATGGCTGCCTGTCCGGGTACCCGGCCTGTTTCACGCTCCCTCCTTGGCGCGAGCCCATGGTGCCTCCATGTGTATACCTGAGTCTTCAGGTTATCTTAAGAGTTTTGTCCGTAATCTTTAGGCGAGTCACTGCGAAGGAGGGTCCCCTGTGGAGTTGCGTAAGCTTGGTCTGGTAGCCGCCCTGGTAGCAGTTGCCGGTTTCGTGGCCCCTGTAGCGGCCGGCGCCCAGACCGCGACTGTCCCAGACTTTATGAATCTCGGCTTCTCGATGGTCGCCGCCTCGACCAACCTTGCGGCAGGTGCCGGTGGGTCGCTCCACTACGGATCCATCACCGTTCAGATACCGCCAGGAACCTTCACAGATCCCGTCACGTTCGACCTCTTGCAAGGTCCGGTGTCGAACTTCCAGTCGGCCGCGCCCTCTGGTGAGACCGTGGTGACCGACTTCGCTCTGCGCGCGGTGGACACCAAGACACAACAGCCCCTCGCGAGCTTCCTCAAACCGGTGATGGTCACGATCACGCAGAACGACATCAGTTCCGCCAGCCAGTACGACAACGTCACCCAGACAGGACAGATCGTGGCCAATCCCGTCGCCGCCATGGTCAGCGGCGACGTCCTCACCCACCCCATCACCGCCGACGTGGTCGGCTGGGTCGTGCTGAGTCCGAGCAGTTCGGTGCCTGCCGTGCCCGATTTCACGCAACACGGTTTCCCGACCGTCGTCGCCTCGACTGACCTGGCAGCCGGTGCGGCTGGATCGGTGCATTACGGCGCGGTCTCAATCGCCATCCCGCAGGGCGCGTTCAGCCAGGCGGTCAAGGTTCAGCTGCTCCAAGGTCCCGTAATGAACTTCCAGTCCGCTGCACCCGCCGGTCAAACCGTGGTGACGGACTTCGCGCTGCGCGTGATCGACCCGAGCATGGGTCAACTCATCGGTACGTTCCTCAAGCCGGTGACTGCCACCATCACCCAGAGTGACATTGGCAGCGCCAGCATGTACGACAACATCACGCCAAGCGGGCAGATCATGATGAACCCCATGCCCGCGGCCATCCATGGCGACGTCCTCACCCACCCCATCGCCGCTGCCACGGTTGGATGGGCGGTGCTCAGCCCGACGACTTCGGTCCCGGCGGTGCCCGACTTCATGCAGCACGCCTTCCCCAACCTTGTTGCCTCCGTCAGCCTTGCTCCAGGTGCCGGCGGAACGGTGCACTACGGCGCGGTCTCGGTCAAGATCCCGCAAGGGGCGTTCACGCAGGCGGTGAAGTTCGAGTTGCTGCAAGGCTCGGACGCAACCTTCCAGGCGAGCGCTCCCGCCGGTGAGACGGTGGTATCGAACTTCGCTCTGAGGGTGGTCAACACCGCCACCGGGCAGTTGATCGGAACCTTCTCCAAGCCCGTGACGGTCACCATCAGCCAGAACGGAATCAACTCCGCGAGCACTTACGACAACGTCACCACAGCCGGGCAGATCATGCCCAACCCGATCCCTGCCAAGATCTCCGGCGATGTGCTGACGCATCCCATTCCTGCCGCGATGGTCGGCTGGGTCGTCCTGAGCCGCGCCGCCACGGTGCCTGGCGCCACATCCCCAACCACCGGCATTCCCATCCTGCCGCTGGTGGGGTCTGGCGCTGTGTTGATCGCCGCTGGCGCCCTGCTGGTCCGGTATGCGCGGGCGCACGCGTAGGACAAGCTGGCTGGGGGCTGCGCTGATCAGCATCGGTGCAGCCCTTGTGGCCTTGCCGCTGCTCATGCCGTACTACTCGAACTGGCGCCAGGCGCAACTGGCGCAGGCTGCTGCACCCTGGCATGCAGGCAGGCATCCGCAGGGTGTCAGGGCTGCAGCGGTCACGGTGCCGCCTCTCCCCGCGCGAGCCCAACCCGGCATAGGGCAGGTGGCGGCCTACCTGCGCATCCCCAAGATCGACGTATCCGCCACTGTCCTGCAGGGTACGTCCGACGCGCTGCTGGCATCAGCGCCAGGGCACGAGCCGCAGAGTGTCATGCCCGGCACGAGCGGCACCGCCGTCATCGTGGCGCACAACCTGACCTTCTTCCGTCACATCGACGCCTTGCGACCCGGCGACAGCGTCGTGGCCGGCACCGCCCAAGGGGTCTTCACCTTCAAGGTGACGCGCTCCCTCGTGGTGCCTGCGGACTCCCCACTGCCCAACACCGGATGGCCAAGTCTCGACCTCGTGGCCTGCTACCCGCTGAACGCGCTCTACTACACCTCGGATCGCTACGTCGTCGAGACGGCGCTCGTCAGCGCATCGCCTGCGGCCCCGGGCAGCCTCGCGGGGCTCCAGCAAAGCCCGCCGCAGTTTCTTGCCACGCTGCCGGCCAATCTCGCGTCGCAGCCCCTCTGGCTCTCCGACACGGGCTACGAGGTCGGAAGTGCCACGTTCACGGGTGGGCCCAGTCAGAGACTCACGGCCAGTGGCGCCAGCTGGAGCCTGGTGGCGCAAAGCATCCGCATGTTCGCTGCGACCGTCAGGGCTCTGCGCGTAGCCGCACCCTCTCCCCTCGCGGGGTTCGGACCGGATCCGGCCGTGCAGGGGCTGGCGGGCGGCGGGCCATGGGTGGTGGCGCCGCGGGCGCCGCTCGATGTGTCGATCGAACTCGACGCTGCCGGCCAGCCGCTCGCCGTGACCGTCGAGACGCCCCTGGCCCACATCGCAAGCCCAAACGGGGCGACAACGGCTCCCTTCGCCATCACGCTCCAGGTGCGCGGGGACGTCCTCTACCTGCGCAGCGCCGGCACGGCCTGATCCATCGCGGGGCAAAGGGCTCGACCTCAGGTCGGGCCCTTTCTCCTACCCCTCGGCGTCCCAGGGGAGGTGCGCGCCCTGCCGCCGAGAATCCCACCTATGGTTCTGGAACTGGACACGCGCCGGCAGGCGCACCAGGAGGGATGGCATGAGCATCGACACGCGGCGGCGGGAAGCCCTGCTGCCTGAGCAGCTGGCGGCCATGCGCGCCGGCATCGCCGCGGACAGGCACGTGCTGGCCATGAAGAACGCGGTCGGCAAGAACGGCATCCTGAAGGTGGCCGAGAACCAGGACATCCTCGCGGCGACGCTGCACACGTTCTCCGACGAGCTGCCTTCGCTCGCCGTGACGAACCAGATGAAGAGCGGGCGCTGCTGGATGTTCGCAGGGCTCAATGTGCTGCGCAGGGCGGCGGCCAAGCGTCTCGACCTCGGCGAGTTCGAGCTCTCCCAGAACTACCTGACGTTCTGGGAGAAGCTCGAGAAGGCGAACGGCTTTCTCGACGACGTCCTCGCGACCCTGGACGAACCGAAGGACAGCCGGCTCGTGACCCACATTTTCGCCGGACCGGCCGGCGACGGCGGCGAGTGGGAGCTCTTCGCGAACCTTGTGCTGAAGTACGGCGTGACGCCCAAGGCCGCCATGCCCGAGACGCAGGGTTCGAGCGACTCGCACGCGATGGGCCATGTGCTGAACGTGAAGCTTAGGGAACAGGGCCTGGCGCTACGCGCGGCGCACGCCGCCGGCAGCGCCGGGGAGGATCTCTTCGCCCGCAAGGAGTCCATGCTGGCTGAGATCTACCGCATCCTGACGGTGTTCCTCGGCGTCCCGCCCACCAGCTTCGACTTCGAATACCGCGACAAGGACGAGCGGTTCCACCGGGAACGCAGCCTCTCGCCGCAGCAGTTCTTCGAGCGGTTCGTCGCCTTCGACTTCGACGCCTACGCAAACGTCGTCAACGTTCCCACGCCCGACAAGCCATTCGGTCGGCCCTACGTGGTGGCGAACCTCCCCGTCGTGCGCGGCGGGCCGGCACGCCCCTACCTCAACGTCGACGCCCAGACGATGCGTTCCCTGGCGCGCAGCCAGTTGCAGGACGGCGAAGGCGTCTACTTCGGTTGCGATGTGGTGCAGATGATGGACGGCGAAGCCGGCGTTCTGGCCGACCGCCTCTACGACTTCGCGAGCGTCTTGGGCATGCCCATCGGTCTTGCCAAGGCGGAGCGCCTCGACTATCTGGGCGAGATCGCCGGCGGCCACCAGATGGTCCTGACCGGCGTCGACCTCGTCGAGGCCGACCCCGTACGCTGGAAGGTGGAGAACAGCTGGGGCGACGAGCGTGGCCAGAAGGGCTACTTCGTGATGAGCGACGGCTGGTTCGAGGAGTACGTCTACCAGGTCGTGGTGCGCAGGGACTACCTGCCCGCGGATCTGCAGGCGGCGCTCGAGAGGGAGCCGCAGGTGCTGCCGCCCTGGGATCCCATGCGCGGGCTTTAGGGGGCGGATCCACCCAAGAGCGAAGCGAGGCAGGCGACGCCGCACGGGCGCCGCCTGCCTCGCTTCAGCCTCGGATGCTAGCCGCGCCAGGCCTCCCCGTTCACGAGCGCCCTCGGGCGACGGCCCGCCAAAGCCGCGAGGAGGTTCTCGGCGGCGAGCATGCCCATGGCGAGCCGCGTCTCGACGCTCGCGCTGCCGAGGTGCGGCACGAGGACGACGTTCGGCAGGCCGCGCAGTTCAGCCGTCACCTCGGGCTCGCGTTCGTAGACGTCCAGGCCAGCCGCGAAAATGTCTCCGCGCCGCAGGGCCTCGACCAAGGCCGCCTCATCCACCACGGGTCCGCGCGCCGTGTTGACGAGCACGGCGGTAGGTTTCATGCGTCGCAGCTGGGCCGCGCCGATCAAATGCCGGGTCTCAGGGGTCAGGGGAACGTGCAGCGAGACGACATCCGCCTCCGCCAGTAGGGCGTCGAGGTCGAGGCGTGCCGCGCCCAGCCGGCGCTCGATCCCGGCGGGCGCCGCATGGCGGCTCTGGTACACAACCCGCATGCCGAAGCCCAGCGCGCGCTGCGCCACGGCCTGGGCGATGCGTCCGAAGCCGACAAGGCCGAGCGTCTTGTGGTGGACGTCCCAGCCCAGCATCATGCCGGGATCCCAGATCCACGGCTCGGCCGAGCGGACGAAGCGGTCGCCCTCCGCTACGCGGCGCGACGCCGCCAGCATGAGTGCCCAGGCCATGTCGGCCGTGCTCTCCGTCAGGACGTCCGGCGTGTTCGTCACGAGGACGCCCCTGCAGCTGCAGGCGTCCACGTCGATGTTGTCGTAGCCCACCGCATAGTTGGCCACGACCCGCAGCCCAGGCCCGGCGGCGTCCAGCAGTTCCTCGTCGATCCGATCGGTCAGGAGCGCGACGATGCCCGCCTTTCCCGCGACGCGCCCGAGGAGCTCCTGGCGCGGCATGGCCAGCGGGCCCTGCCAGAGGTCCACGTCGCAGGCCTCCGCGATGCGCCTGAGCGCCTCCTCGGGTAGAATGCGCGTCACGAGGACGGCCGGACGACGCGTCAAAGCCATCGAAGCGCCTCCTTGGCTGAAAGCGTCGCACAGGTTCGTTTCAGTTGTGGCGGGCCTTGGCACTACCCATTTCGATGCAGCCGATCGACACGATCATCAGCAGGACGTGCCACCAGGGCGACACCCCGGGCCAGAAGAGGAACCTGCCCACCGCGAGCAGAGCCGCCAGCGTGCCGATCGCGGCGCCGGCCTGGGTGAGCCTATACCGCGGGCTCAGCTGGTTCGCGAGCAGCCACGCGGGCACCAGGAACAGAAGGCCGAACGCGATGTGCAGCCAGAGGACGAATCCCTGGTCCGGGTAAAGCCGCAGCAGGGCGCCGAGGCCCAGCAGCAGCGCGGCCACGAAGCCAGTCCGGACGAGCATTTTCAGCATGGCTGGGCGCTTCGGCATCCTGCCACGTCGTTCCTCCCACGCGGCAAGGCATGGCAACGATCACTGATCGCCTCCGCCATCATCGGAGCCGAAGCCACCGTTCGATCCCCCTCCCTGCCCGAATCCTCCCTGCGCGGACCCGGGCTGGACCTCGAGCACGCCCTGCACGCCGCTTTGGCCGACGAGACCGAGTTGCCCCGCGAGCGTGAGACTGCCACCGCTGCCCGATACCACGGCCAGAAAGTCCCCGCCGTTCAGGCGGCTCAGGGAACCGCGGAACATGCCTGGGTCGCTCGTCGTGCCGAGGGTCACGCCGCTTCCCGTCAAGGCGACGCCGCCGCCAGGCAGAGCCTGTCCCCGCAGGACGAGCGTCATGGCGTTATATTGTCCGCCCCGCACCTGCAGGTGGAACGTCAAGGTGGTCACGCCCTGCCCGTTCGGGCCCTGCTCCGCGACGCTTCCGGAGAGCGACGCCGAATACGGCGCCAGCACGCTCACGGTGGTGGCCGGCACACTGAGCGTGCCGCCGGAGCCATGGCCATTGTTCGCGATGGCGTTCCAGCCCGGCCTCAGCGGGCCGGCCGCCGCGAAACCGGCGACCGTCAACGCGGCGAGACCGGCGAGCGCCGCCCAGCCGGGTCTCGGCGCGACACGCGGGCGGCCGGCCGGGTACATCAACCGTACGAGGGTCAGGCCGACGACCGCCGCCGAACTCGCCCCGTAGATCGCGATGGCCCAGATCGTGCGCGTGTCGCTGCCGTCCCCTAGGCCGTGCAGCGTCGCGAGCAGCCATACCAGGAACGTGAGGTAGTGCAGGCGCCGCCACCAGGGATAGCCGATCTTCGGCCTCAGCCAGCCGGTGACAACGATCGCGAGGCCCAGGTACGCCGCGATGATGCCGAAGGCCATCCAGAGCGGTCTATAGTGGCTGGTGAACGGCAGCAGCACCTCCTTCAGCGTGAAGGCGGTGAAGGGGTCGATCCAGACCGAGATGCCGTGGATCGCCGTGAAGACGCCCGCGAGGAGCGTCGCGTACTGGTGCAGCTGGTCATTGACGAGGCGAGGCCAGATCCTTCGCGACTGCCAGCGCTGGCTGAGGAGCAGCCCGAACACCACAGCCAGCGTGACGAGGACGTAGGCGGTGAACCCGGAGGCACGCGCCAGGAGCCATTGCCATTCCAAGCTTTCTCACCCCGTCCCTTCCGGCCAGCTTCCGGCCCTGGTCACATCACCCGCCTCGGTCACGAAGATTCCCGCGAAGCCAAGTCCCGCCAGAAGCTCCGCGCCTCGCGCCTCGCCGCGGATGAATGCCGACGTGGCGGCGACGTCCGCCTCCTCGCAGCTCGCAGCGACGACACTGACAGTCGAAAGGTCATGCTCCGCCGGGTAGCCCGTCGCGGGATCGAGCAGATGGTGCCTCTTCACGCCGGCCTGCAGCCAGCGTCTGCGGCGCGTGCCCGAGGTCGCCAGGGCGCCGCGGCGCAGGAGGAGCACCTCTCCCGGCAAGCCCTCGAGTCCGACCGGCCAGCTGTCGCCTTCAGGGGGCAAGCCGCGCACGGCGAGATCCCCGCCGGCATTCACGAGCGCACAACCAAGGCCGGCGGAGACGAGCGCATCGAGCGACGCATCGACGGCCATGCCCTTCGCGATGCCGCCGAGGTCCAGTCCCACGCCGTCCGGCAACGTGATCAGCCGGTGCTGGGGGTCCATCCCGACCAGCCGCCAGCCGCCGCCCGCCGCCACCCCGCACGACGCAGGCGGCACGTCGCCGCCGGTCCCGATCTCCCTGAACGTGCGGCGGTAGCCGAGCTGCTCGATCTGGCGCAGGAGTGTCGGGTCGAAGGTGCCGTCGGTCATTTGGGCCCAGCGCAGGGCCCGCGTCGTGACAAAGAACAGAAGTTCGCTCGCCGCGAAGGGTCTCCCCGCGGCGCGGTTCAACGCGGACAGTTCGCTCTCGGACCGAAATCGGCTGAGAGACTCGTCCCAGGTCCGAAAAACCTTTTGCACGATGCCGAGCGCAGGCGCGAGGGCGTCCTTTGGCGCAAACACCTCGACCATGGTGCCCATGACGTTGAAGGAAGCGGACGCGATGTCACACTGCGCCACCTCAGGAAACCGTCGACTGCGTAAACGGCTGCACACTCTGGCTGCTGCCGAAATCGAAGCCACCCGCAGGCTGACCCTGTCCGAATCCCTGTCCGGAACCCGGCGTCTGCGCAGGCGTCGATGACGCCGCCCCCGCGCCGGTTCGGCTCGTGACGCCCGTCAGGTGATGCGCGGCGGCCTGCCAGAGCAGCGCGAACACCAGCACAGCCGACCAGGCGAGTGCGCGTTTCCACGTGCGCGCCCGGCTCAGCGCCTGGTCCTTGGTCAGCTCCGGGCGCCCTTCGAGCGCGATATGCGCGGGACGCTCGGCTCGGATGTCTTCCATGCTGGTGGCTCCCCCTCGCAGGCATTGTGGCATCTCGGCCTTAAAGAGTACTGAAAACGGCCTTAAGGGCCATTTTCCCGACAACCGGATCATGCCAGCCAGGCCTTCCGTCCATCTGCGGCAACGATGTCCCTTCGGCGCGAGAAAGGGGCCTAGGGCCGATGACCGCGCCACCTTGCCACCATTACGCTTCAAATATGCTTGATGCAAAACTTCTTGCAGCGACGCGTGCCGCGCAGTTCCAGGCCCTTGCGGATCCCGTGCGCCTTCAGATCGTGGCGGCACTCTCAAGGCGCCCGCACTGCGTCTGCGAGATCCAGTCGGCCATCGGCCCGATCGCGGCCAATCTTCTCTCCTACCACCTCGCCATTCTGCGAGGCGCGGGCCTCGTCAGCGCGCAGCGTCGGGGGCGCTGGCTCGACTACCGCCTGGAGCTGGCCGCCCTTTCGGCCTTGCGCGACAGTCTGCCGGGCGGCGTGGCCACCCAGGACCCCGCGACGGCGGCGCCAGGCGGATGTGGCTGCGTCACAGGCCGACGTCCATCCAGGCGCACCGGTGCACCGGCGGGAGCGACGTCGCGCCGCGCCAAGTCGGGGACCTGAGTCATCGGCGCAGACGCCCGGTCTGTCAACTCCCCGATGCTCCACCCCGCCGCGGATCCGATGCCTAGATCAGAGGAGGTCATCCGCTTGAGTGCCCAATCCTACGAGCCACCCCAGTGGGCCTACGAATTCCACGGTCATCGCTGCCCCTTCATGCCGCTAGGCTACCGCATGGGCATCCTGGCGCTCGCCCGCCTGGGCGTGGCGCGCGAGATGGACCACACGCTGCACGTGATCTGCGAGCTCGGCGAGGGCCACCCCCAGACCTGTCTCATGGATGGTATCCAGGCCGCAACCGGGGCGACCTTCGGCAAGACGCTGATCGAGAAGACCTACTGGGGCAAACTCGCGGCCACCTTCTGGTACCCCGGCAAGACGGCGGTGCGCTACGCCCTGCGCCCGACGTTCCTCGACGCCTTCGGAGCCCAGGAATTCTTCGCCTATCGGATGCGTGGCATCGAGCCGTCCGGCATTCCCGAGGACGTCACCGATCAGGCCGTCGCATGGACGCTCGCACAGCCCGACGAAGAGGTCTTCGCCATGGAGGAAAGGCCGGATTTCGCCTATAGGCCGCCCAAGGGCTCCTTCAACCGCATCGCCTGCTCGGTCTGCGGCGAGTACGTATTCGAGCGCTATGTACGCATCAGGGATGGCAAGCCCGTTTGCATCCCCTGTTCGGGCTACAAGGGCTGACCCCGCGTCGGCGCGCCCTCCTCCATTTCCCCGGGGGAGGGCGGCCGTCTGCCCTGGCCAGGCCGTGCCGCATTGGAGGAGGCCATTCCGGATGATCGCTATAGTCGCGCTGCTCATCTTCCTGGTCTCCGCGATCTTCGCCATGCTCGGGCTCGGTGGCGGCATGCTGTACGTGCCGATCTTTCATTGGCTCGGCTTCGGGCTGCAGTCCATGGTCATTCCGCTTGGACTACTGCTCAACGGCCTCAACACGCTGCTCGCCTTGATCCCCTACGGTCGCAAGCACCTCGTGGACTGGACGGGCGGGCTGCCGATGGCCTTCGCGGCGCTCGTCTTCGCCCCGCTTGGCGCCCTGGCGGCGCCGCATCTGCCGAACAGGGTGCTCCTCATACTTTTCGCGGCGGCCGTCCTGGTGGCTGCCGTGCGGACGCTACTCGCGGCCGGCAAGGCCGACCCCACCGAGATGATGCCGCTCAAGAGGCGCATGCTGATCGGCGGCGGCGTCGCCGCGGCCGCCGGCTTCGTCGGCGGGCTGCTCGGCATCGGCGGCGGGTTCATCATCGGCCCGCTCCTGATGTGGATCGGCTACGACACGAAGCGCGCCGCCGCGACCACGGCGTACATCGTCACCTTCTCGAGCTTCTCCGGCTTCCTCGGCCACGTTGGAAGCATGCGCATCGAGTGGCCGCTGCTGCTATCCGTCGTGCTGGCGGTCGTCGTGGCATCCCTGCTCGGTTCCTGGTTCATGGCGAACCGGGCCAAGCCCGAGTGGGTGAAATGGTTCTACGGCATCCTGCTGCTCGGCGTCGCGGTGAAACTCGTGGTCTAACGGGGCGCATGGCCCGCCACCCAACCGAACAAAGCAGGCCGCGGACCCGGTCGTGCGATCAGGTTCGCGGCCTCCATGCGCTGGCGCCTAGGCCTCGACCGCGGGCATCAGGCGCAGCCGCCCCGGGGCGAAGGTCATCGCGTCTGCTTCGATGCGCAGCACCAGTTCCATCTCCCCCAGTTCCGGCGCCTCGTCGGCCAGGAGACTCACCCGCAGAAGGGCGTCGCTCAGCCTCTCTTCCGCCCCCGCGAGTTCCTCGAGACCGAGCGCATGTAGACACCGCCGCGCCAGGGCCTGCGCATCGCGGTCCGTCAACGGAACGATGCGCTCCAGCGCGGCAGCCTGGCTTGCCAGGACCGGCCGCACCGCGATGATGGGACCGAACAGGGGATCCTGCACGATCTGGACCCGCACCTGCCCCCGCTCGCCTCCGTCTCCCGCCTGCAGGCCGAGGTGGGTCAGGGCCTGCGCGAGCGCCTCCAGAGGCGGCTCGCTCTCCCCTGCCGCCACCCGCTCCCGCAGCAGGTCGCGCGCGGCCGCGGCGTCGCAGCCCTCGAGATCGGGGATCTGGCCGTGCGGCTGGGCCTTGAAGCGTGCGTAGCGCACCGCCTGCCCCAGAGCGCGCACCGCCCGCTCGGGGAACGGGTAGACCGGGATGCGCTGGCAGCAGGTGTCGATCCAGCCGACCGGAACGTTGCCGTCAAGCGGCAGGAGGAAATTCGCGACGATCGGCTTCGGCGTGCCGCCGCCCTCCCTCACGACCTCGTCGACGGCCTCGGCGATCCTCTTGGCCACCTCTTCGCTCTGCGACATGCCCACGGGGATGAAGAGCACGATCACCGCGTCGACATCCGGATTGCGCAGCACCTCGGGCAAGGCCTTGCGATAGCCGTCCGCCAGGGCCTCGAAGCCGAGGTCGATCGGCGGCATGGCAAGCTCGAGTCCCTCCTTGGGCAGACCGTCCACGGTGATCACGGCACCACCCGCGGAATTGGTCAGCACAGCCACCCGCCCGCCCTGCGGCAAGGGGCTGCCGTCGAGCAGAGCGGCCACGTCGAAGAGTTCCTCGAGGGTGTCGGCGCGGATGATGCCCGCCTGGCGGAAGAGCCCCTCGAAAACGCGGTCCCGAGGTTCCGCGCCGAACTCCGACACCGCGGCGCCGCCACGGGTGCGAGCGCTCTTCACGACGAGGACCGGCTTCTCCCGCGTCAGCCGCCGGCAGATGCGCGTGAACTTGCGCGGGTTGCCGAACGACTCGAGATAGAGCGCTATGAGGGACGTCTCGGGGTCGGTCTCCCAATACTGCAGGAGGTCGTTGCCCGAAACGTCCGCCTTGTTGCCCATGCTGACGAAACTCGAGACGCCTACGCCCAGGCGGCTCGCGTAGTCCAGGATGGCGACGCCCAAGGCTCCGGACTGGCTCGCGATCGCGAGGCGTCCGCGCCTCGGCATGACGGGAGCGAAGCTCGCGTTGAGCGGCGCGTCCGGCGTCGTCGTCAGGAGTCCGAAGCAGCTCGGTCCGAGGAGGCGGATGCCCGCCTCGCGCAGCCGGTGCGCGAGCTCCTGCTGCTCGGTGACCGCCCCGGCGTCCGCGAAACCCGCGGAGAGCACGGCCACGCTGCCCACATGCGCCTCGATGCACTGCTGCACGAGGGCCTGCACCTGCATCGCCGGCACGACGAGCAGCGCGAGGTCGACCGCCTCGGGCAGGTCCTTGAGCTGCGCATACGCCCGCACGCCGGCGACGGCGCGCGCGCTCGGGTTGACCGGGTAGACGGTGCCTGTGAACCCGCTTTCGACGATGTGCCGGAACACCACGTGCCCAAGGTGGCTCGGGTCGCGCGACGCGCCGATCACGGCCACCGTCTGCGGGTGCAGGAACGGCCGCAGGGAGGCGGCGGTCGCCATCTGCTCGCGCGTGTCGTGCAAGGCGCGGCTGCGCTCGGTCTCCGCGAGCGGCAGCACCATGCGTACGGCGGTGTAGTCGTCCGGGTCGTAGTGGTGCTGCACCTCGAAGCCCGAGTTGCGGAAGACCTGGATCATCTTCTGGTTCTCCTGCAGCACGTAGGCCTCGAAGCGCCTCAGGCCGTAGCGCCAGGCCACTTCGGCCATCTCCTCGAGCAGCAGGGTGCCAATGCCGTAGCCGTGGAAGCGCTCGTCCACGAAGAAGTCGATCTCGGCGCACTCCGGGTCGGTGCGCAGGAAGTGGCTGATGCCGATGATCGTATCGCCGGAGATGCAGAGAAGCGCGTACTTGTCCGGCAACCGGCTCTCGAGCATCTCGACGATCTTGCGCTCGTCGACCTCGCGCACCGCATGGAAGAACCGGTAGTAGAGCGACGTCTGCGACACGCCCTGGAAGAGGGCCCCCAGCATCCTGCGCTCTTCATCGCTGCCCGTCGCCTCTCGCACGTCCGCAACCCGACCGTCCCGCAGGATCACCCGCAAGGTGATCACCTCCGCCCATCGCTGCCCCTATTCTGACGCCCCGAGGGACCACTTGCCATAGGCTCCATGTCGCGATCTCGGACGCTCACGGCCTCTCTTCTACCACGATGTCCCTGCGCTCCGTTTCCAAGGACCGCCCGAAGGCGCTATGATTCCCATGCCGACGCTTACGCGTCCGCGCGAAAGGGGTGCCTGCCCTTTGTCGCATCCGGTCGCCCTCATCTACAGCGACGCGTATCAGGGCTACCGCTTCTCGCCGGATCATCCCTTCAACCCCATCCGGCTGCGCTGGACCTACGAGATGATCGAGGAGCTGGGGCTGCTTGCGCCCAGCGAATTGCGCGGGCCCGAGCCCGCGAGCGACGAGGCCCTTCTCAGGGTCCATACGCCGTCGTACCTTGAGGAGGTCAGGCGTCTCTCGAGCGGCGGCGCGGTGCGCGAATCCTCCCTGCTCTACGGGCTCGGCACCGAGGACGACCCGGGATTCCCCGGCATGCACGAGGCCGCGGCTCTGGCCGTCGGCGGCACCCTTGGCGCCGCCAGGGCGGTCGCCTCGGGCGACCTCGTGCACGCCTTCAACATCGGCGGCGGACTCCATCACGCGTTCGCGGCCCAGGCGGCCGGTTTCTGCATCTACAACGACATCGCCCTCGCCATCCTCGCCTTGCGCGACGCCGGCCTCAAGGTCGCGTACATCGACATCGACGTCCATCATGGCGACGGCGTACAGGAGATCTTCTACAGGGACCCCGACGTCCTGACCATCTCGTTCCACGAAAGCGGCCGCTACCTCTTCCCGGGTACCGGCGGCGTCGAGGAGCTCGGCGCGGGACCAGGGCTCGGGACGTCCCTCAACGTGCCGCTCGAGCCCTTCACCGATGACGCCTCCTGGCTCGAGCTCTTCGAGGCCATCGTGCCTCCGGCCTTGCGCATTTTCCGGCCGGACGCGCTCGTGACCCTGCACGGCTGCGACGGCCACGTGCTGGACCCGCTCGCCGACATGCGTCTCACGACCCGCTTCTACTGGCGAACGGCCGCCCGCCTGCACGAACTCGCCCACGAGGTGGCGGGCGGGCGCTGGCTCGGCCTCGGCGGTGGCGGCTACGAGTTGCTGCGCGTCGTGCCGCGGGCCTGGTCGCTCGTCTGGGCCGAGATGCGGGGCACGCCGCTGCCGGAGGAGACCCGGGTGCCCACCGCATTCAACCGCAGGCACCAGCCTCCCGGCGAGGCGCCGCTGCCCGATCTGGTCGTCGACCCCCAGGACCTCGTTCCGGCGCTCGACCGCCAGGGGGAGATCTCCGGGCGCAACCGCGCGACGCTCGCCCGCCTGCGCCAGATCTCGCCACTGCTCTGATCTGCCATGATCCGACAGGCCGAAGAGGCAGGAGTTCGTCCCCCAAGTGCGAACCGTGCCTCTTATGATGGGTTGCTGGCGAAAATGGGCGGCGGCGCCCGCCCTGGCCCTGCTCCTTGTGTCGAACGTACCCGGAGGCACCGCGGCCGCCGCGTCTCTCACCGCCCTCGAAAGCCAATTGCACAGCGTGCACGTCAACCTTGTCGCGGACAAGGCCCAGCAGGCGAAGCTGCAGGCCGAGGTCAACCAGACCCAGACGCTGCTGGGCGAGGTCGACCAGCAGTTCACCACCACGCAACAGAACATCGCCGCGACCCGGGCGGCCATTCTCGTGACCGAGAACAGGATCGGGACCGTTTCGCGGCGCCTCGCGCGGACGCGCGCGGCGTCGGAGAAGCAGCAGGGCGGTCTCGACGCCGTCCTGCTCTACACCCAGCAGTACGGGCCGATCGGGTACTTGGCGGTGCTGCTGCACGTCGCAAGCTTCGACGAGTTCGTGACGCGGCTCGGCAACGTGATCGAGGTGGCCACCTTCGAGCGCAGCATCGTGCAGAACCTCAACCATGACGCGGATCTCATCCACCACGATCTCGTCCTGCAGGACCAGGCGAAGGCGAAGTACGCCCGCCAGCAGGCGACGCTCGTGCGCCAGCGCGACCAAGAGGCCCAGGTGGCGAGCCAGCGGCGCCAGGTGCTCGCGACGCTGCAGAGCCAGCAGCAGCAGATCAATAGCGTGGTCGCGGACGAACAGCAACAGGGACAGAAGCTGTGGGACGCGATCCAGCAGCTCAAGGCGGAGCTCGCGGACGGACAGCTGAGCTCCTCGCAGATCTTCTCCATCGTCAAATCGATCTCGGCGATCTACGGCATCGATCCCCTTCTGATCATGGCCGTGATCCGCGAGGAGAGCGGCGGCAACACCCACGCGGTCTCATCGGCCGGCGCGCAGGGCCTCATGCAGCTCATGCCGAGCACGGCCGCGGAACTCGGGGTCACGGACGCCTTCAACGCGGAGCAGAACGTGCACGGCGGCATCGCCTACCTCTCGTACCTGCTGAAGCTCTTCAACAACAACATCCCGTTCGCGCTGGCTGCCTACAATGCGGGCCCGAACGCCGTCAAGCAGTACGGCGGCATCCCGCCCTACCCCGAGACGCAGAACTATGTGAAGAACATCATGTACATGTACCAACACGGCATCTGACGTCCGCCGTGCAGGATCTTGGCACGTGACGCGAAAATGCCCAATGAGATTCGTCCTCTGAGTGGAGGTCTAGGCATTGCGCGTCCTCGTGACCGGCGGGGCCGGCTTCATCGGCTCCAACACGGTAGATTACCTCGTGGCGCACGGCCACGAGGTCTCGGTCGTGGACAACCTCGTCACCGGTTTCCGCGAACAGGTGCATCCCCAGGCGCGCTTCCACGAGGTCGACGTGACCGACGCGGAGAGCCTGGAGCGGGTCTTCGCCGCGGAGCGGCCCGAGGCGGTCATCCACCTCGCGGCGCAGATGGACGTTCGCGTCTCGACACGCCGGCCGGCTTACGACGCCCAGGTGAACATCCTCGGTAGCCTCAACGTGATCACCTGCGCGGTGGGCGCCGGCACGCGCAAGATCGTCTACGCGTCGAGCGGCGGCGCGATCTACGGTGAGCCGGACTACCTGCCGGTGCGGGAGGACCACCCGATCCGGCCGCTCTCGCAATACGGCGTGACGAAGCACACGGTTGAGCACTACCTCTTCCTTTACGCCCATCTGCACGGTCTGCGCTACACCGCCCTGCGCTACGCGAACGTCTACGGGCCGAGGCAGAACCCCGCCGGCGAGGCCGGCGTCGTGGCCATCTTCGGCCGCAGCCTGATCCTCGCGCAGCCGTGCCGCATCTTCGGCGACGGCGAGCAGACGCGGGACTACGTGTACGTGGGCGACGTCGTCGCGGCCAACGCCATGGCCCTCGGCGCGGGCGACAACGAGTCGGTCCACATCGGCACCGGCATCGAGACCAGCGTCAACGAGTTGCACCACGCGCTCGCCGAGATCTGCGGCAGCCGGCTCCCGGCCAGGTACGAGCCGGAGCGCCCTGGCGAGGTGCAACGCATCTCGCTCGATCCCGCCCTGGCCGCCGAGCGTCTCGGCTGGAGGCCGAAGGTGCCCATGAGCGAAGGGCTCGAGCGCACGGTGGGGTTCCTGAGGGAGCGGCAGGCGGCGGGCAGGCTGGCCTGATGCGGCCATGCTCCGACCACGTGAGAGGCGGGAAGACCCATAGGTCTCCCCGCCTCGTTCCATGTGACCGCGGCGCGAACCCCTCAGGGCGCCATCTTCGCCGGGAAGCCCATCAGTGCGGAGACGCTTGCCCAGAGGGCCTGGTCCATGAGATGGGACCCCGCGGGGCCAAGCACGCTGCCGCAGGCCGGATCCACCGTGAAGCTCCAGCTGCCCGCCTTGGCGATGAAGCGGACCGTCGCGGCCGCGCCGAAATCGGCAAGGCAGCCGTGGGCGCCGCGTGTATCCACCGGCAGAGCGTTCACGACCTGGAGCAGGTGCCGCCAGGCGTCGGGAGTCCGCAGGGTACGCGTGACCCACGGCGAGCTCGCCGACTGTCTCGCCCGCACTGTCACCTGCTCGAGCTTCGCAGGTACGATGCTGGCCTTCGGGCGGGGCGGTGCGACGATCAGCTCGCGGGCCAGCGAATAGACGCTCTTCTTGCCGTCCCGCTCCACCGTGAGCAGCACGGTGTCGTTCATGCCCGCGCCGCGCGTGAAGGACCAGTCCCAGCTCTGGGTGCCCGCGCGGTCGCCCGATGTGCCGTAGCCCTGCGACCGGTAGCCGAGGTGCCTCAGGCGCGGCAGGTAGTAGGCGTAGAGTGCCTGCGGCGTCAGCGGCGCGACGTAGCTGCGGCTCGTCGTATGGAGATACGGCGACGATTCCGTCTCGAACGGCGTCACCGCCACGCTGCTCGGCGTAGAGCTAGGCGGCGGGGGAACCGCAGCAGCCGGCGTTTGCACCGCCGCGCCCGCCCCCGCCGCACCGAGCCAGGCTCCCCCGGCGAGAAGCACCATGGAGGCCAGAAACACGAGGTAGCGCCTACCCCTCATCGTCTCGTCCACCTTTCCTGCGAGCGGCGAGCCGCCGCGCCATGTTCCCGCCAGGTGAACACCTCGCCGCTGCGGCCGTGACGACGTGCCACCGGTCGTGCCCTGCCCGTCGTGTCTCCCCGCGGGACTCAGCGAGCCGCGGTTGCCCCGAGCAGCACCACCGCCACGGACGCTAGCGCGATGAAGGGGCCGAAGGCGAAGGCGTCCCTGCCGGTCGCGCGACGCGTCAGCAGGAGGCCGGCGGCATAGAGACCACCGACGAGGACCGCGAGGAAAAGCGTCGCAAGGCCACGTTGCCAGCCGAGCATCAGCCCCACGACCCCGAGATACTTGACGTCGCCCAGGCCGAATCCGCCACGGCCGATCCATGCGATCAGGAGCCCAATGGTGAGCAGCAGCAAGGCGCCGAGCGCACCGGCCAGATAGGCCGCGCCGCCCAACGGCAGGAGCGCCAGGAGGCCAAGAGCGGCGGCGGCGAGCAGTAGGCGGTTCGGGATGATGCGTCGGCGCATATCCACGGCGGCTACCGCAAGCCCCAGCCACAGCACCAGGAGGTCGAGGGGCAGGGCCAGGCCGAAGCGGAGCCCGAAGAGCAGACCGCTGCCGCACAACGCGCCGAGCTCGAACCAGAGCTCAGAACGGCGCGGCGAAGCGTCACACCGGCGGCAGCGGCCCCTGGGCCCGTGCCGCACGAGCGGCAACTGTACCAGGGCCCCGAGCCGCCCGCCGCAATGCCGGCAGCGGAAGATCGAGGCCGCTCCGCCCCCGGCGAGGACCTCCACAAGCGGAATCAGGAGGGCTGCGGCGGCGTAGCCCACGAGCAGACCGAGACCCACGGCCGAAAGTCCCTGCAAGCCGTCGGCCTCCTCCGCCTGACGTTCCGCGCTAGGCTAGGCGCTCTGTACCTGCGAAAGGATCCAGGCGCTCGCGTAATGCTGGATGGCGGCCTCGCCGGCACCGAGTTCCGCCTCGAGCGCCGCCACCTGACTCAGGATGGCCGGCGCCGCCGCGCCGCCCGGCTCGACGTCGAGGGCGCGCTGAAACTGGTCGAGCGCGGCGATCGGTACCCCAAGGCGCAGCAGGGCGTAAGCCCTTTGCAGGTAAACGAGCTGACGGTTGGGCGGCACGGCAGGATACCCGAACGACTCGTCGCCCGCGGCGACCGCGACCTCGGGCAGAGTCCTCTGCGCCAGCGCGCCGTAGAGGGATTCGTAGGCGCCCGTCGCCTTCTGGATCGTGAAGAAGCTCAAGGCGCGCTCGCGCGCGGCCGCACCCAGCCGCTGCCGCAAGGTCTCGTCCTGCAGGAGGATGATCATCGCCACCGCGAGCCGTTCGGGCTCGCGCGACGGCACCGTGATGCCGGTGTCGGCGAGGGCCTCGGCCGTGCCGCCGACGTCGGTGGCCACGATGGGCAGGCCGCTCATCATGCCTTCGATCACGGAGTACGGGAATGCCTCCGACACGCTCGACTGCACGAGGATGTCGGCCTGGCGGTAGAGTTCCGCCGCGTTCTGCGAGTGGCCCTGGAACAGGACGACATCGTCGAGTCCCAAGGCGTGGCGGAGTTCCAGCATCTGCTGGTGGTAGTCCTCCACGGCGATCGCCCCCCACACCTCGAGCTTGATGTCGGGGAAGTGGCCGTGCACGATCGCCATGGCGCGCAGCAGCGTCTCGATGTCCTTGTTCGGGTCGATGCGCGCGATGCTCAGGAGGCGCGGCGGACCGCCGTGCGACTCCTCGTTCGGCGCGAAGACCTGCGGGGACACGCCGTTGTAGACGACGTCGATGCGCTCCTGCGGTGCGCCGAGGAGGCGCTCCCAACGGGCGTTGAAGGCGCACACCGGCGTGATGCGGTCCGCGAAGTGGAGGTTTGCCCGCACGATCGTGCGCACCGCGGCCAGGAGAAACCGCTTCGAAAAGCGGCTCATGTTGCTGCGTCCGACCGAGAGGTACTGCTCGCGCAGGTAGACGCCGTGCTCCGTCAGGAGGTAGGGCGTGCCGTACTCGACCTTGGCGACAATGCCCGCCATGCCGCAGAAGGCGGCCGCAGACGAGTGCACGACGTCGACCTCCGGGATCGGCGTGTTGAGCACGGTGAAGAAGTGGTAGATCCAGCCGAGCGCCTGGACCGCCTCGAACACGGAGGGCTCCGGCCAGGCGCCGGTGTCCGCGGCGTCGTGCAGAAAGTCCCGGAACGCCTGCCAGACCGCTTCGGACTTGAACGTCTCGCGGTAGTCGAAGACCTGGAAGTGCCGGTGCATCGCGGCGAGGGCGTAGCCGACCGCCTCGGCGTCACCGCCGCCCTGCCGCATCTGCTCGAGGAACGTCATCAGCTCGGGCAGGAACCCCCTGGTGACTTCATCCACCGTTGTGCGCTGCTTCTGCAGGAAGATCTCCGAGAACGGCATCTGCTCCTTGTGCTCGGACGGGTCCTGGGTGCCCCAGAGCGGGATCGTGACGACCTGCCGCACGCTCTCCGGGAACTCGAAACGGCTGCGCACGAAGGGGTTCATGGCCACGGCGAAGACGGTGAACTCCGCATCGCCCACCAGCCTCACCAGCGTGTCGCACCATGTGCTCACGCCGCCCAGGTGATAGGGATAGGTGCCCTCGGTCGCGAGCATGACCCGCACTTTCCTGGGCACTATCCATCCCCCTTTGCCGCACATCCGGAACCTTTGCCGCGTCGAAGTCCGTCGCAACTTGAAGTTTGGCACGCAAAAACGAAGGCATTTTGCCCGTGTATGTCGTAGTTTGCCATGGTTATCCCGCATTTGGCAATGCCGAAAGGCAAGCGGCAGGGGAGTCACCCGAGATGAGCATCGCCAGCGGAGGCAGGCCCACCCGCGCATCCCGGACGGGTGAGGCCCGCCAGCATCTCCTTCGCCAGGTGGTCGAGGCCAACGGCGATCTGCAGGATGTCATGGACGTGGCCGCCACGATCGAATCGCTCGGCTGGAGCGACCGTCGCGTGGAGGACGTGTTCGGCATGCCCAGCGTGTTCGATCTCGCCGAGGACATCTACGCCGACTTCCTCGCAAGCGTCCGCACGGACCCGATACCGCCGCGCGACGAAATGCGCTGGTACCATCTGCTGCGTCTCATCGCGGCCGACTTCCTCCACGGCCTTCTCTTCGCCCTGCCGATGGTCGTTTCGATCGCTGCGATGGTGATGCTGCACATCAGTATCTGGTCCTACCAGTACTACTCCGTCGCGCAGGCCACGGCGCTTGGCATCGCGACGTTCCTCAGCTTCGTCGTGACAGGCGGATTCACGCAGGCCATGGCGACGATCTACTACGTCCTGGTCGGGCTGCAGGAGGGGGACCTCGTCGAGCGGTCCCTCTACCAGATCATGCGCTGGGGTTTCGGCGCCGCGGTCGTGATCGCGATCGCCATCGTCGTCGCGGACTCGGTGTTCCCGATGTTCCCCTTCTCCCTGGCCTTCTTCATGGTCGCCTACATGATCATGATGTCGCTGCTGTGGCTCGCGTACGCCAGCCTCTACGTGCTGCGGCGCGAGTACATGCTGACCTTGCTCACGGCCGGCTCCATCCTCATCGCCTTCTTCATGTGGCGCTTCGGCCACAACGTCATCCTGGCACAGGCGGTGGCCATGGCTGCGGCAACCGTCGGGGCCGTGCTCTCCTGGCTCGTCATCTTCCGCCGCCAGACGCGCAAGTGGCAGCACATCGGCCGCATCGTCAAGACCAGGACCTCGCAGCTCGCCTATGCCTCGGCGAGCTACTTCTTCTACGGCATCCTCTACTTCAGCTTTGTGTTCTCGGACCGGCTGGTGGCTTGGACGACCTCGACCTCGTTCCTGCCCTACAGCATCTGGTTCCGCGGAGAGTACGAGCTCGGCATGGACTGGGCGCTTTTCGCCCTCATCCTGCCGCTTGGCGCGACGGAGGCACTTGTCGGCTACCTGATCCGCTGGCTGATGGTCGCGCAGCACCGCGTGACGGAGCGGGACGTGCAGAACCTGGCCGCCGCGATGCGCTCCGTCTACCTGCGCTGCGTGGCCGGCTTCATCGGCATCGCGGCGATCGGCATGGTCGTGGTGCGCATCGGCCTCGCCATCGCCCGCCAGTACCCGATCCTGCGCAACGCGATCCCGATCCACGGCGTGGAGCCATTTGTTTTCTCCTGGGCGAGTTTCGCCTACGTCTTCCTCGCGCTCGCGCTCTTCAACGTCCTCCTGATGTTCAGCCTCGCCTACCCCCAGCTGGCCCTCCGGTCGCTGCTCATCTCCCTTGCGGCCGACATCACGGCCGGCATCATCGCCACGCGTATTCTCGGCGCGTACCAGTTCGCCGTGGTCGGGCTGATCGCCGGCGTCGCCTGCCTGGTCGTGCTGACCACGGTGGACGTGCTGCGGCTACTGCCGCGCGTCGACTTCATGCTCTACCGCATGGCCTGAGGAGGTCGCGGATGCCGCTCCCCCTTTCCATCGAACTCGATACCATGCTGCGGCTCGTGATCTGCGGACTCGTCCTCTTTTATCTCTGGCCGCGCTATGTCTTCGCCGTCGACGGCGACGTCGCCCGGGCGGACCGCCTCGCCGGCTACGCCGCCCGCATGCTCGTGCTCCTGGCCGGAGCCGCACTGGGACTTGCGGCGGTGCATGCCTTCAGCTGGTTCACCCTGGCGGTCCTGATCTTCGCACCACGCCTTCTGAAAGTGCAGCCGGACACCGGCCAGGGCCGCGGCGTAGGGGTCGGCTCGCGCCTGCTGGGTGACCTCGACCGGCTCGGCAGCCTGCCCCGCCGCGCGTGGGCCTTCCTGCGCAAGGGCCTGAAAAGGACTTTGCGCCTCACGTGGAGGCCGTCTGCCTACGTTCTCGCCGGCGGTTTCCTGCTCGCGGTCCTGCTCGGTGTCTCCGCCTACCTGCGGCTCGCCCCTGCCTTCGCCCATGCGGGCATCGCGTTCTCCGACTCGGATGTGGTCCTCTACTGGGTGCAGGCGATCGGACAGCAGATCCTGTTTCCGAACGGCATCTACCCGGAGGGCTTCCACGCCGCCGTCGCCGGGCTCATGCGCCTCAGCGTCACGAACCCGATCGCGACCATCAAGTTCATCGGTCCGATCATCGGCGTCGCCATGGTCGGTTCGGTGGGATTCGCCGCCTACCGCCTGACCGGGCGTTTCGCTCCGGCCGCGGTCGCCATGCTGGTCTACGGCACGCTGCCGCACCTGCTGCCCTACATCTATCTGCGCCAAGCGGGCACCGACTCGCAGGAGTTCGGCAACATGCTCGTGCTGCCGACGCTCTGGTTCGTCTACGCCTCCTGGGTGAAACAGGGGAGCTGGTATCGCGGCACCGCCATCGCCCTTTTGGCCATGGCGGCACTCACCCATCCGATCGTCTCGATCAACGCAGGTCTCGCCGCCGTCGCGGCGACCGTGGCCGCCTGGCTCACGGTGGGCGTGCGCTGGCAGACCTTGGGGTGGTGGCTGCGCTGGCTGCCGGTGGCGCTGATGTTGGCCGTGGCGCCGCTCGTCGTCGCCCTGGCGATCGGCATCCCCCTCAACACCGCCAGCGCGGGATTCGCCGCGCAAACCACGACCGCCGCAGCTCCGCCCATCACCACGCTCGACAAGCTCGCCTTGCTCTCGGCTTGCGCTCTCCTGCTGGTCCGCGCCGTGCGCCTTGTCGCCAGGAGGTCCGAACGCGCGGACCTAGGGATGCCCCTCGCCGCCCTCCTGACCCTCGTCGCGGCCCTCGCCGTCCAAGAAGCCTCGACGTTCGGCATCCATCTCTTGGCGCTGCAATCCCGCTCCGGCGAATTCGTCGCGCTCGCCGCCGCGCTCTGCCTCGGCATGGGCGTCTCGGCCGTGCAGGAGCTATTGGAGCTTGTCCACCTAGCCGTCGGCCGCTGGGCGGGCCTGCTGCTTGCGGCGGGCGTGGTCGCCGGCGCCTGGGCCCAGAGCGCACCCCAGCCGTTCAATCCCTTTCCGACCTACCGCTGGCTGCCGGACGACTTCGTGGTGGCGTACGCCCGCATCGCGGCCACCCAGTCGAGCGGCAGCTGGCTCGCGGTGTCGGACGACAGCGGCTTCGACTACGCGTACAGCCAGGGCCTCTTCATGACCGCCAGCGACTTTGCGCAGCACGTTGGCACCAAGGGTCCGTGGCCGACCTACCACCACCCGGGCCAGGCGTCGAGGCCCCTTGCCACGCGCCATCTCTTCATCTTCGTCGACCGTCGCATCGTCGTGGCGCCGTCCTACAGCGCATCCACGGTACCGCGCCGGCAGGCGGCGCAGAAGCTGATCCGCGGCTGGGTGAACCGCTGGGAGCGGACGCACGGCGCCCTGCACGTCTACTTCCGGGGTCCAGACCTGACCGTCTATGAGCTGACCGCTCCGGGCCGATCGTCGCCCTGAACGCCGCCCGCACCGACGCCGTCCACGCTGAAGGAGGACCAAGATGCCGTTGCCCCTGGGGATCGAGCTATCCACCCTCGCCCGTCTGATCCTCGGCGGAGCCGTCGTGCTCTACCTTTGGCCGCGCTATGTCTTCGGCAGGGTCCCGGAGGCGCCGGGCGTCGACGCCGCCGTGGGCTACGTGGCCCGCATGGTCGTGGCGCTGATCGTGGCGGGATATCTCCTGGTGGGGACGCACCTCTACAGCTGGGTCACCCTCGTGATCCTCCTGGCGCTCCTCGGCTTCCTGCGCCCGAGAACCTCCCTGAACCCGTATGAACTGAACAGGAGCAGCCGCCTCGCGGCCCGCCTGCTCACCGAGATCGACCTGCTCGGCAGCTGGCCCGCGCGGCTGCGCGAACGCCTGAAGGCCCGCCGCGGCGGCGAAGGCAGGTCACGGCGCAGGCTCGGTGCCTACGAGCTGATCGGCGGACTTGTGCTGCTGGTCGTCCTCGCCGTTTCCGCATGGCTCAGGCTCGGGTCGCCGCTGCAGCATGCTTCGATCCCCTTCTCCGACTCCGACGTGGTCATCTACTGGGTGCAGTCGATCGAGCAACAGATCCTGTTCCCAAGCGGCATCTATCCCGAAGGCTTCCACATCGTGATCGCCGATCTCATGCGCCTGACGGCGGCGAACCCGATCGTCACGGTGAAGTTCTTCGGCCCCCTGGTGGGGGTCGCCATGGTGCTGTCCGTCGGTTTCGCCACCTACCGCCTGACCGGCCGCCTCGCCCCCGCCGCGGTCGCCGTGCTGGTCTACGGCACCCTGCCCCACTTCCTCCCCTACGACTACCTGCGCCAGGTCGGTACGGACTCGCAGGAGTTCGGCAACGCCTTCGTCCTGCCGACGCTCTTCTTCGTCTACGCCTCCTGGGTCAACGACAAGGCGTGGTATCGGGGCACGGCCGTCGCGCTCCTCGCCATCACAGGGTTCACGCATCCCAACGTGGCCGTGAACGCTGCCCTGTCGGCGATCGCCGGCACGGTCGCGGCGTGGCTCGTCGCTGGCGTGCGCAAAAAGGCCCTGGGCTGGTACGTGCGCTGGACGTCGACCGCCATCGTCGTGGCCGTGCTGCCGATCGTCATCGCGCTCGCCGTCGGCGTCCACCTGAACACCTCCGGCGCCGGCTTCGCGACCGCCGTCAGCCATGCGCCGCCCCCGCCGCTCAAGTGGGAGAACCTGCTTGCCATCGCATCCGCCGTCGCGCTCGTCCTGGTCCGGGCGGTGCGCCTGATCGCCCGCCGTTGCGACCGCCTCGAGTTCGGGGCGCCGATCGCCGGCCTGCTGGCGCTCCTCGCCGCGCTCGCGGTCAGGGAGGCGGCGATGTTCGGCATCCATTCGGTGGCTCTGCTCTCGCGCTCCGGCGAGTTCGTCGCCCTGGCGGAGGCGCTGGCCTACGGCATGGGCCTTTCGGCTGTGCAAGAGATCCTCGAACTCCTGCACGTGGCCACGGGCCGCTGGCTGGCGGTGGCGGGCGCGACAGCCCTCATCGCCTTCAGCTGGCTGCACTACCGTCCGCAGCCCTGGAACGCCTTCACCAGCGCGCGCTGGCTGCCGGACGACTTCGTCGTGGCGTATGTCGACATCGGCTCGACGCTGCAGCGCGGCAACTGGCTCGCCGTCTCGGATGACAGCGGCTTCGACTACGCCTATGGCCAGGGTTACTTCCTGCGCGGTCCGGTCTTCCTCCAGCACGTTCCCACCACGGGGGCCTGGCCGCGTTACGTGTCCGGCGGCAGCTCGACGCCATTCGCCGAGCACCACATCTTCATCTTTGTCGACAAGGGACTGGAGGTCGCCAAGGGCTACCAGTATGTCGTCAAGCCCCGCCGCGCGAAGGCCCAGGCGGCGATCCGCCAGTGGGTCGCCGGGTGGCAGGCCAACCACGGTCCCTTGCACGTCTACTTCCGCGGTCCGGACGTCACCGTCTACGAACTCTCGCGCTCGAATGCCGCGCCGTCACGCGCGGGCCAAACCGACTGATGGCCGGCGACGTGGCGACCGCCCTGCAGGTGACGATCGGCGTCCTGGTGGCGGTCCTGCTGCTGCCCTATCTGCTGCTGCGCCGCGACCAGGGCCTCTCCCCCTTCGCGGCGCTGTGGCGCACGCTTGCGCTTGGCGCGGCGGCATGGACGGCTCTAGGCTTCCTGCTGGCCGCGGCGTCCAGCGTCGAACTTGCCACCATTGGCCTCATCTTCGCCTTCGCGGTCGGCCTTGCAGCCTACATGCGCCGCCGCCGCGGCAGCCTTGCGCTCCAGACCCAGCGCCGCACGCAGCAGACGGCGAAGCTGCTGGACGCCTTGGACCCCGAAGGCGAGCATTCCTTCCTCTCCCTGGCCACCGATGCCATGCGCCAACTCGGGGCATGGCTCGGCAGGGCCCTGCGCTCCTTCGTCCAGGCCGATGTGCTGCTTACCTGCCTCGCCGTCGCCGTGATCGCGGCGCGGCAGTTCGCCCCGCTTCTGGCGCAGGCCGCCCCGGGCACGCCTGAAGGCTATGTGCAGCTGCTCGCCACCAAGGACGTCGCCCTGAACCTCGGTCTGTACCAGTCGGGCGTGTACCCGATCGCCGTGCCGGTTCTGGCGGCGCTCATCGCGACCACCTTCTTCTTCGACCCTCTCAACGTGCTGCGCTTCCTCGGACCCCTTGTGGCTCTGCTCCTGCCGCTGGCCGGCGGCTTCCTCGCGATGGAGATCGCGGACAGCGGCTGGGCCGTTTTCGCCACCGTGGCGCTCATCGGCTTCTCCGTCTTCCCGGCGATCGGCCCAGGCTCCGTAACCACCTGGCATCCGCTCGCGCTGCACTTCGCGGCCATGTTCATCCTGGCCGAGCTCGCCTTCAGCCTGCGCGCCCTGCGTCGCGAGTCGCCGACCGACGCCTCGCTCGCGGGTGTCGCGGGCTTCGTCGCCGTCATGGCGCAACCCCTGGCCTGGCCCTACGCGATCGGCAGCGCCATCCTCCTCTGTGTGCCATGGCTGCGCGGCCACCGCATGGCGCTGAGGCTCATCGGCCGCATCCTGCTGGGCAGCCTGATCGGCCTCGTACCGGTGGCCATCGGCCTTGTGGGCCACCATGCCATCAACGCGCTCCTCATGGCGCCGCAAGCCCTGCCCAGCCAGGCCGTGCCCATCTGGCTCTCCGGTTGGAGCGGCCTGGCGCTGCTGCTGCTGGCCGGCGCCATCGCGGCGGTCGCCGCGCTCATGCGCTGGCAATCGCTGGGGGACGACGCGCCGCTCTATCTCGGCATCGGCCTCCTGCTGGCCTGCCTCGGTGTCGCCGGCGCACTGCCCCTGCAGGGCGTCTGGCGGACGCCCCTCGTGCTTGGCGACTACCTCGGACTTCTGGCCGTACCCCTCGTCGTCGGCTACGCCTTCTCGCTCGTGGCGAATCGCCTCGCCTATCCTTCGGCCGCCCAGGGCCTGGCCGCCCTGGCGATCGCCGCCTGCCTCGCGGTGGGCGTTCTGCCGCCGCAGTCTTTGGCGCGCTACGAAGTGCCGGGCTCGGAGCAGGTGCTGCAGCAGATCTCCGGTTCGTTCGAGGCGTATCAGTGGACCGTCATCTCGCCCACGGAGCAGTACAGCGAACTCCTGGGCAAGGGTTGGCACGTGGAGCTGACGCAGTTCCTCGCAAAGCTGCCGCTTTCGGTTGCCCGGGACGCCAGGCTCAAGCCCTACGCCTGGCCGCACCTGGCCATTTTGACGTCGGACACGTTCCTCTACGTGCCCCGCGTCACGGCCGACGGCGTGCGGCCGACGGCCGCGGATCTGAAGCTCCCCGTGCCGCAGTCGCTCCTGGCCGCCGAGAACGTGGGCCCGGCGGGCGCCGTGCTCGATGCACACGCCTACGCCTGGGCCATGGCCTACCACCACGCCCATCCGGCGACATCGAGCATCTATTACCGCAATCCCGAGTTGCTGGTGCTCTGGATCCGTCAGTGACCGGCCGGAACCAGCCCATCGCCGCTGAACGCCCAGGTCTCGAGCGGTTGCCGGGCAATCTCCGGAACCCGGGAGCCCATTGGCACGAACGTCACCTGGCGCAGGAGGTCCCCGAGCAGCCGCCGCAGGTGGCCGCGTCCGAAGCCCATGCTTAACCGGGCCACGGCCCCGGCGGATGCCGGTAGCGACCAGCCCGCCGGGGCCACCTCCCACGGATGGGCGTAGAGGACACGCGGCGCGCTGCCTCGGAGCGCGGCGACCACCAGGGCCGACGGCAGGAGACGCCAGTAGATGCCCCCCGCGACCGGCACGCGCAGGCCGAACCATGACTGCACCGCGGGCGGCAGTTCCAGGATCGGGCCGGAACCGGCCCGGCCCTGCAGTCGGTAGGGGGACGAGGGAGCGCCAGCCACGCCGTAGAGCGGCGTGCGCAGCGGAAAGACGCTCGAGTCGTAGAGAAAGCCGAGATCGACGAGGGCCTCGACGGCCCAGGCGCTGCGCGGCGTGAGCGACCAGGTGGCCGCCCGGTAGCCATGGACGCCGGTGCCCGCAAGGTCCTCGAGGATCGCCTTGGCGTCCTTGACCTCGCGGCGGAAGCGTTCTTCCCCGACCTGCCAGAGGAGGTCGTGCGAAAGGCCGTGGCAGGCTACCTCGTGTCCGGCCGCCGCGATCGCCCGGACGCTTTCGGGCAGTTCGCTGGCAAGGCCGCCGAGCACGAAGAACGTTGCCCTCGCGCCGTGCTCGTCCAGGAGCCCCAAGACGGAGTCGAGCTCTCGGCGCGCGAAGTCGGGCTGTGGCGCGACGGGCGCAGTGGCCAGCGTGGCGTCGTACCAGTGCTCGACATCGATCGAGAGCATGTGCGGCCCTACCATCGCATCACCTGCCGCCATGTCCCGATGTCGAAGAGGTGGCCGAGGACGGCGAGCAGGAAGCCCCCGACGGGCCCGAGGTCGCCCGGATCGACGATGTCGTCCACCACCCGCTCGCCGGGCAGGCGCCTCGGCGCGCCCTTGGCGAGACCACGCAGCGGGTGGCGCAGGAGGTGCAGGAGGTCCGACGGCAGCGACCAGCGGCAGAGCAGCGCGGTGTCGTAGGCTGCCGGCCCGCTCGCATTCCGTCCGAGCGCGAGTTCGGCCCAAAGCCGAGGAAAATCCACCCCTGCGGCCACCGCAAGGCCGAGCGACGCCCAGGGTCTCGGGTTGATTTCCATGAGGTACGGCGTGCCGTCGGGCGCTTCGAGCCACTCCACTTCGACGAGTCCCCTCCAGCCGATGGGCTGCAGGAGCTGCCGCGACAGCCCGACCAGATCGTCCCGCGCCACGCTGCGCTGCAGGGTGCTCGCGCCCTGCTCCGCAGGAAACCAGCGCAGCTCCTCCTGGCAGAAAGTCGCCCGAAGGCTCCCGTTACGGGCGTACAGCAGGCCCACGTCGAACTTGCGGCCGCGCGGCAGGCGCCTCTGCACGAGATGGCCTGCGAGGTCCGCGGGCAGCGTCCGCGGATGCGGCGCCAGATAGCGCACGCCGCGCCCACCGGAACCCACGCGGGGCCGCAGCACGAGATTCTCCCCGAGCGCGGCCCTGGCGTCGACCATTTCGTCTTTCGTCCCGACCGGTACGCTCTCGGGATGGGGTACGCCGGCACGGGCGGCGAGTTGCATCGTGCGCCACTTGTCGCGTCCGATCTCGAACTGCTCCGCCGTCGGCAGGAGGCTTTTCGCCGACAGCGCGTCGCCGCAGGCGATCGCGGCCTGGGTGGAGAGGTCGTCCATCGGCAGCACGAGATCCACCTCTGCCGCGACGGCGAGCAACCAGTCCCCGAACGCGGCATTTCCAGGGCTCGGACTCCTCAGGGCCCGTGCGGCGTAACGGGACCACCTTGCGAGGCTGAACGTCGTATCGTCGGCCACCCAGGGCTCGTAGCCCGCCCGGCCCAAGGAGCGTGCGGCCACGAGCGTCTTGCGCTGGAGTCCGTCGGTGAGGAGCACCCTCACCGTCATACAGGGGCGGTCCGGCGCATGATCTCGGGCAGGCAGGTCACCTCGTAAGCTTCCTCCCGCGTTCTGCGCTCGCGCAGGCCGAACGTGACGCGCAGGAAGGCGATCAGGCCCATGGACATGTTGTTCAACCCGTCCCGGATCCGAGCCCCCTTGCGGTAGAACGCCACCTTCGTCGGCATGGTGTTGTCCATCTTCCAGCCGCGACGCACCGGCAGGATGCCGAGCTCTTGCGCGCAGCCGTAATTTCGTCCGGTAAAGTACGGCATGATGTCGGCGATGACCTTGAGGCGCATGAGCCGGAAGCCGCATTCGATGTCCCGGAACATGTAGCCCGTCAGGAGGCTGGCCCAGAGCGAGAGGCCCCGATTGCCGACGCGCTTGCTGAAGGGGTAACCGGAGAGGTCCCTCTGGCCGAGCAGCACGTCCGCGCCGCGCGCCTCCATGCTCCGTACGGCGGGCCCCGCCTCTTCCGGGATATGCTGGCCGTCCGCGTCCATCGTGATGACGATGTCCTCGGCCCCCAGGACGCCGAGGCGCATCAGGCCGAGAAGATAGTCGAATCCGGTTCGCAAGGCGCCGGACATGCCGCGGTTCGCCGGATGCGTCAGGAGCGCCACCTTGCCATGGGTCTGGCACCAGGTGCGCACCAGGGTGCTCGAGGTGTCGCGCGAACCGTCGTCGACCACAACCAGGAGATCGGCGAACGGCTCCGCCCGGTGAAGCACGTCGACGATGGTGCGCTCCTCGTTGTAGGTAGGGATCAGGAAGACGACCATACGTTACCTCTGCGGGCAATTCCGCCCGCTCTACTTACCTTGGCGACGAATTACGCCAAAATTGGACAAATTCCTTCGTCCTCACCGCCCCAGCGCGACGCGGCCATCGACCGTGCGGACGCCGCGGGCGTAGTCGAGGGGAGCAGCATAGGAGAGAAAGCCGTAACGCCGCGACAGGCCGTCCAGCATCTGCAGGCGGGGAGCCGCCGCGGCGTCGTCCGGGATCTCGCTCAGCAGCATCGGTGTGATGCCTTCCTGGCGGACCACCTTGGCGATCTGCTCCAGAACCATCCGCAGCCACGGCCCCGTCGTCTCGTCCGGATCGAAGCTGCCCTCCCAGCAGACGCCGTCGATCAGCTGGGCGACGAGCGGCAGCAGCAGGAAAATGCCGTTGTTCTGCAGCAGAAGCCGGTCGCCGACGGCCTGGCGCACGCCGCGCACGAGATCGGCCGCGGCGGGCAGCAGCCAGCCTGACCTGTCCTGGACGAGCTGATCCTCGACGTCGCCGAGATTGTCGAGAAAGACGCCGTCCCAGCCCTCGGCCACGAGGCGGCTCGCCTCCCGCAGCACGTACTCGCGCCAGGTGCGCGCGCGAGGATCGACGACGTAGGTGTCAAACTGCTCGCGCCGCCAGGGACCTTCCCCCAGGCGCAGCAGCTGGCGCTCCGCAACTCCGACGCGGTTCAAGGTCGCCCGCGTCGCCTCCATGGCGGAGAGATAGGCGATGCAGCGCACGCCCTGGCTCCTGAGAGCCTGGACATCCTCGCGCCGCCAGCCGGCGGGCTCCAGGATGGCGATGTCGTACGAAGAGATCTCAGGCAGCGGACCGTATCCGTAATACACGACAAACGTGCGGCCTCGCAGTCGGGGTGCGCGCACATCGTGCCCTCCTTTGACGTCTCCTGGCTAGGCGCCCTGATCGATGGGCAGGATGCCGCGGTCGGCGAAGATCTCGATCAGGGCTCCCACCACATCGGGATCGAGCTGGCTGCCGGCGATGAGCTGCATCTCCCTGAGTGCCCTGGCCGGCGGCAGGGCCGCGCGGTACATGCGGGCGGAGGTGCGCGCGACGTAGACCTCGGCGCAGGCGACGATGCGGGCGAAGAGATCGATGTCGCTGCCCGCGAGGCCGTCCGGGTAGCCCTGGCCGTCCCACCGCTCGTGGTGATGGCGCACCGCGAGCACGACGCCTGCCGGTACCACGTCCCCTGGCAGCCCCGACAGCAGGTTCGCGCCGACGACGGGATGCTGCTGGATGACCGTGCGGCTCTCGGCGCTCAGACCGCCACGGGCCTTCGGCAGGTCCAGGGCGACCGACACCATGCCGACGTCATGCAGGCGTCCGGCGAGATAGAGCGCCTCGACCTGCGCCGAGTCGAGCCGCAGGCGTCGGCCGATGTCGCGCGCCGCCTCCGCGACGCGCTTCGAATGGTCGCGGCTAAGGTCTTCCGCCGCGTCGAGCAGATCGGCTGCCGACAGCAGCGACTGCAGGTAGCTCTGGCCGAGACTCAGGGTGTAGAGATGGCTGCCGATCGTGCGCCGCAGGCTCTGCGAAAGGGAGGTCAGCACGAAGGTCACCCGGTCGCTCAGCTCAGGACGGATCGCGAGGCCGTAACCCACCGCGCCGCCTCGCGTGTCCTCGCGCACGGACACGAGCGCGAAACCCTGATAGCCCAGCTGGGCGACGCCGTCCGGCAGGTCCGGGGCGACCCAGAGCCCTGCCCGCAGACTGGGCAGACGCCGCGGATCGACGGCGAAGAACAGCTGTTCCCCGCCGCCCATCCGCCAGATGTCCTCGACGACATCGTCATGCCAAGCGACGCAGTAGCCGGCCCCCGCCTCCATCGCCTCTCCGCCGAGACGCGAAACGAGGCCTAGGAGCTTGTCCGACTGCAACGTGAACTCCGACGCGAGCTGCTTCGTCGTGCTCTCCACGGCGACGCGCTCGCCTTCCGCGGTCGTGTCGTCGAGCGCTAGCAGGACCTGCAGCATCGGCTCGAGACGCGCGCCGTACGAAAGGAGGAGCTTGCGCTCGGGCTCCGCAACGTGCTGGCGACGCGCCAAGGCCGCGCGCAACAGAATGCGCGGCCCCACGCCGAGCGAAAGGTACGGGTCGCCCTGCGGCCCGTCCTCCTGGCAGGTCAATCCGGCGTGGCCGGGCGGCAGTTCGAGCGGTGCCTGCCGGATCGGCGCACCGGCGACCAGGCCGGCGTAGTTGATGCCCACCTGCGGCGTGCCGGTCTCCGCACGCGTCAGACGCAGCTGCAGCGGCGCGCCTTCGGCCGGCGCGACATAGGCATAATAGCCGTCGGCGGGCAGGAGTTCCGCCAGCCCCTCAAGCGCGTAGAGAAGGATCTCCGCCACGTCGTAGGGCGGTGCCACCTTGGCGCGCAGTGCATCCCACACCTCGTCCACGGTGGCCCTGCGCCCGCGCGGTCGGCTGAAAAGGCTTGCGCCGGCGAGCACGGCATAGGAAAGCCACTGGGCGTGCAACAGGCCATCAACTCCAACACTCAATTCGCCAACGCCCCCGTCGATTCCCTACCTCTACGGCCGGACGCCGCGGAGCGCAGGCCGAGGACGACGACCGCCCCGGCACCGACCAGTTGGGCCAGGACGTAGCCGAGGATCAGCGAGTCGGGACCTCCGGCCAAGGTGAGGCTCCATGCCACCCAGGCGACGCAGGCGGCCAGGATTGGCCACCAGTTGTGCAGAGAGCGCTGCGCGTCGGCGCCGCTCCAGAGATAGCTGACGGCCAGGGCGCAGGTGCCGAGGAAATAGAGCGCCAGCACCCAGGCCGGCTCCTTGACGCCCATCAGCCGCATGGCGAACTCGCCGATCGCGAAGGCGATCATCACGCTGACGACCGCGATGATGCCGATGGCGAGACTGCCCTCGCTGCGTCGCGAGCGTCCCCAGCCCTCGTCACCGACGGCCATCAGCACCAGGGGCTGGGCCAGGTAGAAGGGAGCCTTCCCGAGCAGGGCGATCACCGCGAAGCCCGCGGCGCGCCCTGCGCCGAGATGCAGCGTCGCCGCCAGCACGTCCACGGACAGCCAAGCGGTCACCGCGAGCGCGACCCAGCCCGACGCCCAGGGCGTCGCCTTGATCGGGCGGATCGCCGCCTGATCTCGTGTCCTGTAGGGCAGCCATACCCCGACGACGCCGAGGACAAGGAAGCTCAGCACCTGGATCCAGAGCACCGCGAGGCCACCGCCCGTCCGGTGTCCCACCGCAAGGATGCCGACAAACCGGCCGACGTTCGGGAGCATGTTGACCACCGCCGAACCCACGAAGGATGCGCGTCCGATCAGCACGCCCGTCGCCACGGCCGGCATGTAGCTCGAGAGCGGCACGAGCAGCGCGACCGGCAGCAGCCATGCACCGGGGAACCGACCGGCGAACAGGAGCATCGCCATGCCGCTCAAGAGACCGGCGACAAGAAACGCCGCTTGGACGAAGGGCAAGTGGCGGCGCCACTTCGGTGACTGGCCGGCCCACGTCGCCACGGGCAGGCTGATGAGCGCCGCAGGCAGGCCGATGGTCGACCCCGCGCCCAGGGCCGCCAGAACCTGTGCCAGGACCTGCGGCCCGTAGAAGATGTCGATCAACAGGTTGAAGCCGTACGAGACAACCCCGGACAGCAGCGACACGGCGAAGATGATCAGCGTCGTGCGGCTTACGATCGGACGCGATGCGGTGCCACGCCTCACAGGCCGTCCTCCGGCAGCGTCATGTAGACGATCATCTCCGGCAAGAGGCCCATGGCCTCCACCTCCGCGACCAACTCGGGCGTGATGCGAGTACCCTGGGCGGCCACAAGACGACCGTCCTGGCCCACGAGGTCGCGCCCCACGACCTTGCCGGCGATGAATGCCAGGATGTTCAACCCTGATGCTCCCGCCACCACCTTGGGTTCGGCCGGGGTCGCCGCAGGCCGCTGCGCTGGGCGCGACGGAGGGGTTTGCGGCCTCGGCGCCTGCGGTCTCGCCGGCTCGGTCCTGGGTATCTCGTAGGCACGCTGGGGTTGCCCGACGCGCAGCGGCACGGACCCTGCGTCGCCGCTCTCGCCCGGCAACTGCCAGGCGGGCCGCGGGAGCTCCTCCGGCCAGGGCGCCTCCGGGACCGTCTCATTCTTCCCTTCGGCCGGCCTTTCCTCGGACTGCGGCGCGGGACTCGACTTCTCTTGGTCCACGGGCGGCTGCTCCTCACGCGCGACTGATGGGGCTGGTGCCGGGGGCAGCTCTCCGCCGCCAGGCTCCGCTGTCGGTTGGCTCCGGGCAGCCAGCTCCGGGCTGTCGTCCATCGGCAGGCAGCTGGCTGCAACGGGCTCCTCCGGCGCCGTGCCGCACTCGGGGCCGGTCTGACCAAGAACCGACTCTTGGGCGCTCGGCGCAAGCATCGACGCGAAAGGGCCATGGCCCGCAAGGTCGGCCGCGGGCTCTTCCGCCGCATGGGCGGAGGGCAGCGGCGCGGCATGCTCGTCCTCGGCGCTCGCGGCGTACTCCGGAGCGATCGCCAAAGGGGGCGCTTCGGGCGCCTGCGGCTCCTGTGGCGTGGCGGACTCGCTAAGCCCAGCCGCGAAGGGCAGATCGTCCAGCTCCGACTCGGCCATGGGCGGTGCATTCCGCCCATCGGCAGCCTCGCGGGAACTGTCGCCGCGAGACGGAACCTCGGTCTCGTCCTCCGCCTGAAGGCGTTCGCCTGAAGTCATGGGTCGCAGGTCGACCATCTCGACAGCCCCATGCGCCTCAGGAACCACATCCCCATCCAGCGCGGGCGTCTCGGTCGGCGCCGGCTGCAGCTCTTCGTCGGCGATCGACGTCTCTGACGACGCGGATGGGCTCTCCTCGATCTGCCGCTCAACCGTCGGCGCGGCCCCTGCGGGCGGCACCACGCGTAGGAGGTCGCCGCGCGGCACATCGCCTGGCGCCGTGCCGCGCGGGCTGGTCGCGCCCCCAGAGGCCAGATCGTCGCCCGGCGCCGCTGCCGATGCTTCGACCGGTGCGGCCGCGGCTGCCACCTCTTGCTCGGCGAGCGCGCCCTCAGCCTCAGGTGCCTGGGGCTTCGGCGGCAGCGCCACCGGAAACAGCGCCCGGGTGGACTCCTCGGGCACGTCGTCCAGGTCGAGCAGGCGGTACTTGTCGCGCAGGAGCACCATGCCCTGGCGCAGGGCGACCACATCGCCCACCGGAATCACCCCGGACCCTTCTTCGCTCTCCGCCACGAACCCGAGCACCCGCGGCGGCGGTCCGCTTACCACCACACCGGTCACGTAGCCGAACGAGGCCGCCCCCCGCACCTGCAGCCGGACGGCGCGCTCCGGCAGCAGGAAGAGTGTGCGCTCGCCCGAGAGCCGTCGCACGGGCAGGTCGCCTGGCGGCTGCGCGAGCAACGCCGCGGCGACGTCGGCAAATTCGGTCGAGGTCCCTAGGGCGTCGTCGATGGCGCCGCCCACCACGCGTTCGATGCCCGCGGCCAGCTTGCGCAGCTCCTGCTCCGCGACGGCGATGGCCCGGTCCACCTCTGGCAGGAAGCCCTCGAGCCGCGCGCGTTCCCGGTGGTGCAGCGCTTCAAGATGGGAAACTTCCTCGCGCACGCCGGTGTCGATGACCGTGGCGTTTCGGCGGGCCAGCTCGAGCTGGTGGGACAGGCGCTCGCGATCGAGTGCCAGGCGCTGCAAGAGATCCACGAGCGCATCCCTTCGCGCCAGGGTGCGAATGATGCGCTCGCGCTGGTCGGCCTCGACCGCCGCGAAGGCATCGTTTGCCCCCTGCTGTTCCGCCTCGATGCGGGTGGCCAGTTCGAGCACGTCGGCACGGTTAAAACCAAACAGGCCCAGCGGCAACCGCTGGACCCTGAAGCGCGGTCGAGAACCCCTCGACGCCACGCCTAAGCCCCTGCCTTCTCCTGACGCGTCGCCTCTTGCCCTGTCTGGTCGGGCAAGAGCGCCGTCGCCGGCGCTGCCTCAGGTTTCGCCTGGCGCGGTTCCGCCGGTTCGGGCGACGCCTCGATCTGCGTCAAGGTACGGCGCACCGCCGCTGCGACATCATCCCGCAGGGCGTGAAGCAACTGACGCCGGTGGGCCAACGCGAGTTCTCGGCGCGCAATCTCACCAAGGAGTGCCGCCTCGTCCTCGCCGAAGGCGGTCTTGGCGCTTTCGAGCATCTCGATGCCGCGCGCGCCGAACTCGTCGAGAAGCGCCAGCAGCACCTGCTGCTGCTCCTGCTCGGCTGCGACCAGCGCCTCCGCGTCGCGCAGCGCCTGCGCGGCCGCGTCGAACTGGCTCGAAAGCTCCCTGAGCTGCTGCTCCCGGGCCTCCTGCGCCGCCAGGGTCTCACGTTCGAGCGCCTCGAACAAGGCGACGGTGGGACGCCTGCGATAGCCCAGAAAAGCCCGTCGCAGCGCAAGTTCCACGTCCCCACCACCCCTTGGCCCGCTTCACGTTAATAAAGCAGATCGCGTAACAACCATACAGCGATTTGCCTTTGTGATCTATTCTACTTCATTCGTCAAATACCTGCAGCACTTTCCTCGCGTGGCAGAACGGCCCCCCGTCCACGCCGACCACTTGCCCCGGGGTCAGTCCCGGCGACGCGTCAGGGCAATGAAGTAGACCGGCTGGTCCCAGGAATCCTGCCGATAGGCGTCCGGCAAAGGCACCGGCAGGACCGGCCGTTGACTCGCCAGGGTCCTCGATACGGCCCCAAAGACGTAGCGGGCTGCGGCGTCCACGCCTAGCGGCTGCAGCATGTTCCTCGCCGTGCGCAGAAGGCGAAGCCCGAGCGTCATCGGCATCTGGCTATAGAGACCACCGATCTGGAAAGGGCCTTCGAGCAGTGCGCGAAACTCGCTGAGCGCGTACTCGCGCAGGTGGAACGGGTTGTGCGTATTGGCCGTCGGCGGTGTGTTGGGGCCGGGCGCCAGCCGGTTCGGCGTCGAGACGATGTACGTGCCGCCTGGCTTGAGGACGCGCGCCACCTCCGCCACGCACCGCTCGGGTTCGGGCACGTGCTCGATGGTCTCGAAGGACACGACCGCGTCCACAGCGCCGTCCGGCAGGGCGAGAGAGCACGCGTCGCTCGCGGCGAACGAGAGCTGCGCCGCCTTGTACTTGCCTGCGGCAAAATCCACGATGCCCGGGTCGACGTCGACGCCCAGCACGCTCGCGGCGCCCGCCTCCGCCATCATGTACGAGCCGTAGCCCTCACCGCAGGCGAGGTCCAACACGTGCCTACCACCGACAAACTGGCAGGCGAATGCGTAGCGGCCATAATGCGTGGGAGCCATATCGGCCGGAGCGATCCCGGGCAGAAAGCGCTCACCCGTAAACCGCGGGGCATCGTCCCGCGGAACATCTCGCGTCGCCATGTCATCCTCCGTGCGGAAACGTGGAGGGCAGGGGGCTTGTGCGCCGAATGGACGGGGCCATATGCCGGCTGTTCGCCAACCGGTGCGCCAAACCTCCCAGGGGCCCCGACGCGAATGTTTCCGTGCCCCGGGCCACGACCGCGGCCAAGCCGAACAATGCCGGCCTCCGCTCGCTAGCGGTAGCTGTAGGTTACCTGCACCGACACCTGCACCTGCTGGTTGCCTGTGGCGATGGGCGTCGAGGCGGCGGCCCTCGCAAGCGAGAACGCGATCGGTTGAGGCGCCTGGGTGCTCGTGAGGCGCACGCTGCGCACGCCGCCCAGGGTGACGCCCAGTTCCTTGGCCTCGGCGAGCGCCTGGCGCTTCGCGGCCTTGATGGCCGCCTGTACGGCCTGCTGCTGACCGGCGTTCGGGTCGGCGGTCGTCAGTTGCAGTCCGTTCAGCTGATTGGCACCGGCCGCGGTCGCCGCGGTGACCACCGCGCCAAGCCGCGCAAGGTCCCGTGTGGTTACGGTGAACTGCTCCTGCGCCTGATAGCCCTGCAACTGACCGTTCGGTCCGTAGTTCTGGCTGAGGTTCAAGTTGGACGTCTGTACGTCCGCCGCCTGAACGCCATCCTTGCCGACCGCCCGCAGCAGGCTCGCCGCCACCGCTGAAAGCTTCTGCAGGGCGGCAGGGGCGGTTTGGGCCGTCTCCTGCGCGCCAAGATTGATCTGGGCCTCGTCCGGTTGGACCCACGAGGTACCGGTGGACGTCACCGTCAGCTGCCCCTGCGACACGCCGGACGCGCTTCGCGCTCCTCCCCCCGCCAGAAAGCCGATGCCGAGCACCACGCAGAGCACCACCAGGGCGAGCACCGCCTCGGACCACCGCGGCCAGCTCATCTCGAGCCCTCCCCTCGCCATCGTCGTGAGTACACCGATGGATGCCCAGTGTGACGCTACGGGCTGAGGCGCACCGTCTTGATCGGCGTCCAGCCGCCGGCAGGCCCAGGCGCCAGGAGTTCAAGCTCCGGGGTGCCTTCAGGCACCGGGTCGAACAGCAGCGACGCCTGATAGCCACCGGGCACGCGACGCACGGTGCGATGGACCGGACGCTGTGCGCCCTGTGGGCTCGCAAGCGCGATCGCCTTGGCCGCCGCAGGCGTCGGGACGACGAGGTTCGCCGCAACCCCACGCTCGCCGAGATCGAGAGAAATAAGGCGCACGCCGGGAAGGCCCGTCGCCTGGCCATCCCGCGCAAGACGCAACCGGCCCTGGGCCGCCGCTCCCGGCGGCATGGGCAGCAGCACCGCCAAGCCGTACCTGCGGGGCAACCGGTACCATCCGGGCGCGAGCCCGCTGAACCGCAGCAGTTCCACGCCGCGGCTCGCGCTGGCCGAAATCCTTCGCTCATGGCCTGTGAGGTCGTGAACGGCGACCGAACCTCCGACCGGAGCCGCCGGGGCGGACAGCGCGAGCACGTCGTCCGCGAGCCACACGGGGCGCACCTTCACCTGCCCGAGGTCACCGCCCAAGGTGATCTGGACCGGGGCTCCGTGCGCATCCGTGGTCCCCAGCACGGCGGTGCCGTGCAGCGTCTTGGCCGGCTTCGGCGTGGCGGAGGGAGCCGCCGTCGCGAAGGCAACGCTGGTGTGTAGAGCGCCACGCTGGGAAACCGCTGCCACGCTGGGCGTCACAATGCTCACGGCCACAGGGGCGGGCAGTCTTGCCAGGAGCAGCGCAAGCAGGGCTGCCGCGGCCGCACCCGGCCACGCCCAGGCGGCGCGGCCGCTGCGGGAGGGTGGCATGAGCCGCGCAAGAAAGGCGTCCTCGTCGTCGGGCCATTCCGGGTCGCCGAGCTCGCGGATGGCCTGCGCGAGGTCCAAGGCGTCGGCCACAATCGGGTCGTCGGACGGCAACAGGGCCTCGCCCAGGGCGAGCCGATCCAAGGCGGCGTCGATCACCCGCAGGCGACGGTCCTCGTCCATGCTCACCCCTCCCCTCCCGCCGTTTCCGCCGCCAGCATGCCGCGCAGACGGATCAGGGCACGATACTGCAGCGCTCGCACCGCCTCGGGCGTGCGTCCGAGCTCGCGACCGGCCTCCGCCGCGCTCTGGCCCTCGATCAGCCGGAGTTCCAGCACCCTGCGCTGGTCCGGCTCGAGCGCGCCGAGGGCCGACCTGAGCCGCTGGGCTTCCTCGCTCGCGAGCAGATGCTGCTCAGCCGAGGGACCCGGGTCCGCTCGCCGCTCCTCGGTGAGCTCGACCGCAGGATGGCGGTGGCTGTCGCGCAGCCGGTTGCGGCAAAGGTTCAAAGCGATCGTGCGCAGGTAAGGCCCGAGGCGTTCGCCCTCGAACCGATCGATTTGGCGCCAGAAGCGCAGGAACGTCTCCTGCGTCAGATCTTCCGCCTCCGCGCGGTTGCCGAGGCGGCGGTAGACGACGCGGTACACCGCCTGCCAGTGCAGGCGGCACAGTTCCGCGGCCGCATCGCGAGCGCCGGCCTTCGCACGGCGGATCAGGTCGCCTTCCTCCATCGTCTTGCCGTGTCACCGCCGATCGATGAACACCTTCATGCCGCCTGCGTGACGTTCGGCAGGAATCCACCCGCCGTCAGCGGAATGCCATGTCCTGATATCGCGCCACGCAGCGCTTCCGCGGACCACGGAACAACTCCTGCCGCAACGTGCGGCCATCGCGGGAGGAAGACCTTGAGAAAGCCGGATTACGACGACGTCATCGAACGCCTGCATGCGGTAGCGGACGACTACGGCGGCCAGTTGACGCAGTACGCCGAAGCGGACGGTTACCCGCTCTACCACCTCGATCTGCCCGGCCCGGAGGGCGCTCCGCGTTTTCTCCTGTCGGCGGGCATCCATGGCGAAGAACCCGGCGCCACCACAGGCTTTCTCGCCTGGAGCGAACACGATCTCGCCAAGTGGCTGCACATCTTTCACATCGAGGCGTTTCCCTGCCTCAATCCTTGGGGCTTCGAGCGGGGCATCCGCTACGACGCCGTGGAGCGGGACCTCAACCGCTGCTTCAAGGACGACCCCGCGCCGCCGGCCGTTCAGATGGTGCGCCGTCTGACCGAGGGCAAGCGCTACGCCATGGCCGTCGACATGCACGAGGATTGCGACTACTACGGCTTCTACGTCTACGAGCGGCTCGAGCGCGGACCGAACGTCGCACCCGCGCTGCTGCAGCGCATCGCCCTCGAGGGCCCTCTCTCCTACGGCGAGGAGGGCGACGAGCCGCCCATCGAGCAGGGGCTCGTCCGCATGCAGTGGCCGAAGGACAAGACGCTCGTGCAGCTGGCGGCCGAGCGCCCGAAGTGGCCCCTCGCCTTCTACCTCTACCATGTGGCGGACCACGTCATCACCGTGGAGACCCCAGGCCTGCAGCCGCTCGACGTACGCGTGCGCATGCAGCGGGCGGCGGCCGAGACGGC
>DAIBJA010000008.1 GCA_027420455.1 Clostridia bacterium
CCGCAAGATTTGGCGTTCCATGCTATAATTCATCGCGACTTTTCCCGAAAGGGGTCACCCGCCCGTGCTCGAGACTCCATCCAAGTACACCCTTGTGGCGGCCGCGGCGGAGGGCCCTACGCGGCTCAACGCCTTCGACAACGCGCTCCTGGGCGCCGGCATCGGCAACATGAACCTGCTTCGGGTCTCTTCGATCCTGCCTCCCGGCGCCGTTGAGGTGGACAAGCTTGACATGCCGCAGGGAAGTCTCCTGCCGACAGCCTACGGGGCGATCGAGAGCGAGCACACCGGCGAGCTGATCGCCGCCGCGATCGGCGTCGGGATCGGCGACGACGACCAGTGCGGCGTGATCATGGAGTTTTCCGGCCTCTGCTCCGCTGAGGACGCGGAGGCCGAGATCCGGCGCATGCTCGAGGCGGCCTTCGTCGAACGTGGCCGTACGCTTAAAGAGATGAAGATTCGCTCTGCCTCCCATCGCGTCCAGCGGATCGGCTGCGCCTTCGCAGCCGCCGCTCTCTGGTACTGAGATGTCGCGCCCGCCGATGGAGCTGTGGCTCGAGGAACTGCAGCTCGGCAACATGAGGCTCGGCCTCAGGGCCGACACCGTCCTGCACCGGGAGGTCTCCCGCTTCCAGGAGATCCTGGTGGTCGACACGTACGCCTTCGGCCGCGCCATGATGCTCGACGGCACCTTCCAGGTGACGGAGAAGGACGAGTTCGTCTACCACGAGATGCTGACGCACTTCCCGCTCATGAGCCACCCGAGCCCGAAGGACGTCCTCGTGATCGGCGGCGGCGACGGCGGCACGATCCGCGAGGTGGTGAAGCACCCCGAGGTCGAGCGCGCCGTGCTCTGCGAGATCGATCCCCGGGTGACGGCGGTCGCGCGGGAGTTCATGCCGAGCGTCGCCTGCGGCCTCTCCGACCCGCGTGTCGAGGTTCTGCACGAGGACGGCATCAAGCTCGTGCAGAACCACGAAGGGGCTTTCGACGTCATCCTGATCGACTCGACCGATCCCGTCGGCCCGGCCGTCGGGCTCTATAGCCCCGAGTTCTACGCAGCCTGCAAGCGGGCGCTCCGGCCTGGCGGCATCGTCTGCGCGCAGTCCGAGTCCCCGTTCGTGAACGGCGATGTGGTGCGCCGCGTCGCGGAGAGCGTCAAGGCGAACTTCGCGAACCGGCAGCTCTACCTCGCACCGCTGCCCACCTACCCCTCAGGCTTTTGGAGCTTCACGGCAGGCTCCGACCAGCCTCTCTCCCAGGATGTCGACAGGGCGAGGGCCGAACGCCTCGAGACCCGCTACTACACGGCCGACATGCACAAGGCTGCGTTCGCTCTGCCGCCCTTCGCCAGGGCGCTCATCGACTGATGGACGTCATCCGGCCAGGGCAGGCGCTCTGGGCGCAGGGAGAGCCGGCGGCGCCGCGCTTCTCGCTCCTGGGCGTGCCGTTCGACGGCACCGCCTCCTTCAACCCCGGCTCGCGCGAGGGGCCGCTCGCGATCCGGCGGGCGACGCACGGCCTCGAAGACTATTCCCCGGCCCAGGGACGTTCGGTGCCCGAGGGCTATCTCGAGGATCTGGGAGATCTCGATCTCCCCTTCGGGAATCCTCTAGCCATGCTCCGCCACACCGAGGCGGCGGTGCAGGAGATCCTGGCGCGGGGGCGGCTCCCGTTCCTCCTCGGAGGTGAGCACCTCGTCACGCTCGGAGCCCTTCGGGCCCTGCGGCGAGAGGGACCGTTCGCGCTCGTCCAGCTCGACGCCCATGGCGACCTGCGCGATGCCTATCTCGGCGAGAGCCTCAGCCATGCATCGGTCGTCTACCACGCGCAGGAGATCCTCGGTCCCGAACACGTGCTGCAGTTCGGCATCCGCTCGGGTCCCGAGGAGGAACTGCGGCGGGCGACCTTCCTGCGCGAGGAGTGGAGCGCGGCCGCGGCGCGTGACGCCCTCGAGCAGATCGGCGACCTTCCGATCTATCTCACGATCGACATCGACGTGGCGGACCCCGCCTTCGCTCCCGGCACGGGTACGCCCGAACCTGGCGGCTGGACGTCGCGCGAGGTGCTTGCGGCGGCAAGGCTCTTCGGCGGGCGACGCCTCGTGGGCGTCGACATCGTGGAGGTCCTGCCGAGCCGCGATCCCGCCGGCATCACGGCGCTCCTGGCCGCGAAGTGCCTGAGGGAGATCCTGATCGCGCAGAGTGGGAGGGAAGGCGATGTTCTCTAAGGAGCTCCGGCTCGCGGTCGAGCAGGCCTACCTGAGGGCCGCGGCCGAGGCCGGCTGGACAGCGCCTGTGCCCGCCTTCGCGATCGAGCGGCCGAAAGACGCGAAAATGGGCGACTACGCGGCGAACATCGCGCTGCAGGCGGCGAAGCCGCTGCACCTCGCGCCACGCCAGGTGGCCGAGCGGATCCTCCTTCACCTCGAGCTCTCCGAGGACTTCGCAGGCGCGGAGATCGCAGGACCCGGCTTTCTCAACTTCCGCCTCTCGCAGGCCTTCTACCCGAGGGTGATCGACGCGCTGCTCGAGGATGCCACGGCCTTCCTCGCGACCGACTGCGAGGCAGGCGAGCGCATCCTGCTCGAGTTCGTCTCAGCGAACCCGACCGGCCCTCTCAACGTCGTCTCCGCCCGCGCCGCGGCCGTCGGCGACACCTTGGGACGGCTCCTCAGGCTTGCCGGGCACGACGTCCTGACGGAGTTCTACGTCAACGACGCCGGCCGCCAGGTGGAGATGCTCGCGAGGTCGATTCTGGCGCGGCGAGAGGAACTCCTCGGGCGCCCGTGCGAGATTCCCGAAGACGGCTACCATGGCGACTACGTCGTGGAGCTCGCACGGGGCTTCCAGGCGCAGGAGCCCGGAGACTTCGAGGGCCAGCCCGAGGCAGAGCGCGTGGAGGCCGTCAAGGCGTGGGCCCTTCGCCAGATGGAGGAAAGGCGCCTCAGGACGCTCGAGCGCTACGGCGTCCACTTCGACAACTTCTTCTCCGAGAAGTCCTTCCGCGACCGCGGCGGGACGGAAGAGTCAGTAGGGCGGCTCAAGGGCCACACCTACGAGGCCGAGGGCGCGCTTTGGCTGAGGACGACCGACTTCGGCGACGACAAGGACCGCGTGCTCAGGAAGTCTGACGGCGAGTTCACCTATTTCGCGCCGGACATCGGCTACCACGACTCGAAGTACAGCCGCGGCTATACCCGCGCGATCGACCTCCTGGGACCGGACCACCACGGCTACGTCGCGCGCATGCGCGCCGCGATGGAGGCCTTGGGCCACGACCCGGGGAGCTTCGAGGTGCTGCTCGTGCAGTGGGTGCGCTTCTTGAACCATGGGGAAGTGCAGTCCATGTCGAAGCGTGCCGGCGAGATCGTGACGATCGACGAGCTCCTGGACGACGTCGGCACCGACGCGGCGCGCTTCCTCTTCCTCATGCGCTCGCACGACACCCCGCTCGACTTCGACCTCGCCCTGGCGAAGGAGGAGTCGTCGGACAACCCCGTCTACTACGTCCAGTACGCGCACGCGCGGATCGCCTCGATCCTGCGTCAGGCGGGAGAGTTCGCGGCCCGGCCGGACTACAGCCTCCTCACGTCGCCGGAGGCGGAGGATCTCCTCAGGCGGCTGGGACAGCTGCCGGAAGAGATCCGCGACGCCGCGTCGCATCGGGAGCCGCACCGGCTGACGCGTCTCGCGATGGAACTCGCGCAGGCCTTCCACGCCTTCTACAACCGCAACCGCGTCCTCGGCGTCGAGGAGAATCTCTCCGCCGCGCGCCTCAACCTCGCCAAGGCGACCCAGGCCGCGATCGGGCAGCTCCTCTGGCTGCTCGGCGTGTCGGCGCCCGAGCGCATGTAGCTGGCACCGCGGCTCAAGATGGCAGACCGTCTTTGGGTATGAGGCATCGGCCGCCACGGGACGTGGCGACTCCCATGCGCAGCGGGACGACAAGGGGCTGGGCACTGGCCGATAAAGGATTCGATCCGGGCGTTTGCCGGATCGAATCTTCTCTCTGCCAGACCAAACCGAAACGAGAGCCCCTCGGCCACAGGTACGCCAAGACGTCCTTCGCTCCAGACGGACTCCTTTGCGGGCATCCGGAGTGCTTGGGCCCGGTCCGCAAGCGAGCATATGCCTCCAAAACAGGCATGAACGCGAAACTGCATGCCGGCAATTTTTTAGCGGAGCCGCGCGGCTCCAGTCCAATGACGTGGCCCTCGGCGGCGGTACGGTAGAGTCCCCGGCTCAGGTCAATGTGGTACAAGCTACTTAGGAGCAAAGTAGATCTGCGAATTTGCAGCGGCAAAGCGCATGACATAATCCATGAAAGACTGTTCCTGAAGAGATTGCATGTTGTTCCAATAGAAGAAGCGGACTTTATTGAGAACAGATAATAATAGGTCGTCTTCTCGAAGCATGCTGAGGATCAATGAATTCTTATCAGACTGTTTTTTAGATTGAGACGATGGATCTCCGCTGCGCATGATATTTCGCATGATACCCAGAATCAAGTCCATTGTTTCTAGACCTATTTCGGACCCTTTCGGCATGAGTGTGCAGGCTGAAACGTAGTAGTGTTCTCCGCGGTATAGCGATTGTATGTTCAGGCTACGCTTTAGTTGGGTAGCCAGGTCATATTTAGTGTAATGTGGGGACTCTTCGATAAAAAGATCGGCCTGCACGTTGTAATTAGCATCTCGCAGCAAACCGTAAATAACTCTTTCTGGCAACTTTGCATAGATCATCTCTTGGTCCAGTGAGGCGACATTAGGATTCTCTGAGTGCGGAGAAGTGTACAAGATCACATTTATCTTGATTACGTCTAGAAAACGAGACACCAACTCCACTAGAGATATGATTTCTCTGCGCTTGGCCGAATCGCCTGAGTAGTCCTTCCAGTGGAATCGAATCTCACCGGTCCTCAGTCGAAGACTATAATCTAAGAACGGTGAGGTATCATAAACATTAGAAGGAATCGCTAGGCTACCCATCAGTTTAGGGTCGTCTCGCCCTTTGCCGCTCTCGTCGAAGAACACCTTCAGATTCACGGTCTTGTCTCCTTTGCAAACCTCACTTGACACGGGAGGAACACGATGAGATATTAACGGTGCCTCTCGGACAGTAGTCCGCGAGTTGATCAGAGGACCGTTCGGACAGTAGTCCGCGCGGGCCTTTCTTTTTCTGGCGCAATCTGGGTGCTGCCTATCGACAGACTTCGCCGGATCATGACGAAATCCCGCCATCCAAGCGCCAGGATTTGACGGGCTTGACCTCAACCCGCGTGCCAGATGTCACCAGCGCATGCCCGCGGGCATTCCGCGCCCGCGAGAGAAGGTGAACCACCCGACGACATGGCAGCTGGTGTGTGGGATCTCATCCTCAAGGGGCTGCCATAGCGCCAAGTTCCCAAGAGAATCGGACACCATCCCAAATGGGATGGAGGCCAAACTGGCGACCGGGTTGCCGCCGGCTTCGCAGAGCCCATTGGGGGAAACGATCGACCGATTGGCTACTTCTCACGTAGTGACCTTGCGGTCGCTTGGTCGGTTAGGCTGCGTTCCTCCCCACACCGTTAGTCGGACGCGATTCGTCACCGCCATTTCTGTGCTGGCATGGGGTATCCGAACGGGATCGGCGCGAAGGTGCCGATGTCTCCCTTCGCTGCCGCGCAACGATCCGTTGTGCCTTGATCGTCCAAAAGCAGCCCGACCTCCCCGCGTTGGGGGAGGTCGGGCTGCTTAATGGCGATCTGGTGCTTCGGGCCTTCAGCAGGGCCGGTGGAACATGAGGCCGATCTGCTGGCGAAGGCTCGGGCCGCCACCGCTGCGGGTGTCGACGTAGCGCTCTTCGCGCTCCCTGGCCTTTGGCACCTGCGGCAGCACCTTGGGCCCGGCACCGATGAAGCCGCTGGAGACAAGCCACGCCTCGCCGACGCGCAGCCTGCGCGTCCACTCGAGGGCGCCGACGGGTCCCTTGGGCTCTGAGTGTGTCACAAACATTTCCTCCTCTCTGCCGACTGGACGTATCCAATCGGGCAGATCACTATGACCTTGCGGCCGTTCGATGATCTCTGGCATCTCGTCAAGGGTCTTGAGCGCGTGCCGCCTTTGCCTGGGCGGATTTGGGTGGTCCTGGGAGCCCGTGCTCCCGTCTTCAGTTCCTTCCCTCACCGCCAAGCCCAGTCTAGCGCATCTCGGCGAACTTTGTGTTAAGGATTTCACAAAGATTTAGCAGCCTCGGGATGGCAGCAGGTTGCTGCTTCGCCAACTTGTCCGGGGCAGACAGATGGCGGATAGAAGACCGCCAAAAGGACGTTCCCGACTCAGGCGGGAGATGTCGCAAGGTTCAGGCGGCGCCACCCTCGGAGGTGGGCTGCTCGCCTCTGGGCAGCCGCACGGTGACGCTCAGGCCGCCTGCGCGACGCGCGTGGAGAGCGATCTGTCCGCCGTGGGCCTTGACGACCGCATCGCAGATCGCGAGCCCGAGGCCAGATCCGTGCAGGGAGTCCGTCCGCGGCTCGGCGAGCCGGTGGAAGGGCAGGAGGAGGCTCGGCAGGGATTCTTCTGCGATCCTCGGGCCGCTATTTGAGACGCGCAGGAAGACGCTGTCTTTGGCGCTGCCTGTGACGATGCTGATGAAGCCGCCGCCCTGGTTGTAGCGCGAGGCGTTCTCGAGGAGGTTCTGGCAGAGCTGCATGAGGAGCGTGCGGTCCGCGGCCAGCTTCGCAGGGCGCAAGCGCGTGCGCAGCCTAAGCCCTGTCTCGGGCAGCCGGCTCATTGCGTCCTCCAGGAGTTCCTCGATATCGGTCGCGGTGCGGGCCACCGCTCCCTGCTCGCCGCGCGCGAGCACGAGCAGGGAGGCGATCAGGCGCTCCATGCGCAGGTTCTGCTCGAGCAGGCGGTGTGCGGTCTCCTGCCAGAGCTCTACAGTCTGCTGAGGGTCCTGCTGGGCCACCTCCAGCAGGGAGCGGGAGATGGCGAGAGGGGTGCGGAGCTCATGGGAGGCGTTGGCGACGAACTGTCGCTGGTCTCGGAAGGATTGCTCAAGCCGTGCGAGCATGCCGTCGAAGGTGTCGGCGAGCTCCTTGAGCTCGTCCTCGGGACCGTCGAGCGCGATCCTCGCGCCGAGGTTCTGGTAGGAGAGGGTGCGCGCCGTGTCGGTGATGGTGCGCAGAGGAGCGAGCGCCCTGTTGGCGATGCGCGAACTCACGAGCGCGACCACAATGCCGAGTAGCAGCAGGGCGATGGCCGAGCCGATGAGGAGATGCTCGAGCATCAGCCCCTGGGACTGCTGCAGGGCGGGCCCGATCAGGTGCCGCAGGTTGGCGGCGGAAGGTGCCGGGCCCTGGGCCGGACCCGGGTGCATGAACCGCTCGAGCGCCGGCGGCGCGCGATGCGGCAAGACGTGGGCCACGATCAGGTAGGTGACGCCGAGCACCCCGGCGCCGAAGACGAGCGCGAGGCCAAGAAAGATGAGCGCGAGGCGCGTCTTGACAGGCATGGCGCCACGGCCCGGCAACGGCTTAGCGGTCATCGGCGATGCGGTAGCCGACGCCGCTCAGCGTCTGGATGACGCTCGGAGGGCCGAGCTTCTGGCGCAGGCGGCTCATCACGACGCGGACGACGCCGCTGAAGGGGTCGGCGCTGTCGTCCCAGACGTGCTCGAGGAGTTCCTCGCTGCTGACGACCGAGCCGCTCGCCAGCAAGAGGTACTCGAGGACGGCGAACTCCTTGCGGGTCAGGTCGATCGGCCTCCCCGCGCGGTGCACCTGGTGCGTCGCGGGATCGAGGGTGACGTCGTCCACTATGAGCTTCGGGCCGACCCTTGCCTCGAGCCGGCGCGCGAGGGCACGGATGCGCGCCACGAGTTCGATGAAGGCGAAGGGCTTGCCGAGGTAGTCGTCGGCGCCGAGCCCGAGCCCCGCCACCTTCTCCTCGATGCCTGTCGACGCCGTGAGGATGAGGATGCGCACGGGGCTGCCGCCGCTCGCGAGGCTCTTGCAGATCTCATCGCCCGATACGCCCGGGAGGTCCCGGTCTAGCACCAGGACGTCGTAGGCGTTCGCCTCGAGGTGCTCCTCGCCGGAGACCCCGTCGTAGGCGACGTCGACCGCCATGCCCTCCCGTCTCAGGCCCAGAGCCACGGTGTCAGCGAGTTCCATCTCGTCTTCCACGATCAGCACGCGCAAGGCTGCCGCCTCCCTGGCGGGAGCCTATCGCCCCGCCCGCTGTCATGATTCGCCATCGCTTGTTGCAGGGATGTTACAAGGCCCTTAGCGTCCTTGCAACGGGCGGTTGCCTACGATGACCCTGCACCGTCGGGCCCTTGAGCCCTGACGGAGGTCAGGGGAGTCCGGGCAGTCGGGCACGAGGAGCGTGGAATATGCGCAAGAGACTGATCATTGTCGCGGTCGCCGTGGTGGCGCTCCTGGGCGGGGGCCTCGCCGCACTGCGTTCAGAGACGGCTGCGAGATCGCAGGCGTCGATCGCGACCACCTATGCGTTCGGCTCGGTTACGCGGGGATCGCTCGGGGAGACGGTGACGGGTTCGGGCACGGTCGGGGCGGGCAGCACGGCGGAGGTCTATGCCCAGGAGGCCGGGACGGCGTCTTCGGTGGGCGTGACGGCCGGCGAGAACGTGAAGGCGGGTCAGGTGCTCGCGACGCTGACGGATGGGGGCAGCCTCGAGTCGCAACTGAGTAATGAAGAACTCCAATTGAAGCGTGACCAGGCGAGCCTCGCGGCGCTCCTCCATCCGACGCCGACGACTGCGCAGCTGAGCGCCGCGCAGGACCAGGTGACCGAGGACGAGGCGAAGCTCGAGTCGGACGCCGGCGCGTCGTCCGCCGCGCAGGCGGTCGCGGCGCCTCTCTCCGGCACGGTGCTCGCGGTCGATGCGCAGAACGGCGGCACCACTACGGCGCAGGCGACGGTGGTGGAGATCGGATCGAGCTCCGGCTGGGTCGTCGACACGAGTGTCGACCAACTGCAGCTCCAGGAGATCTACAAGGGCGAGGGCGCCGAGGCGAGCATCGACGGGCTCGGCGGAACCGTGCCGCTCTACGTCTCGAGTATCAGTCCGACGAGTTCCGGCACGGACCGTGAGGGGGCCACCTATGGCGTCGAGCTGACCGTCGAGGGCACTGCGACGCTCAGGGCCGGCGAAGAGGTCACGGTGTCACTGCCCGAGAGCTACCTGACGCTGAGCGGGATAGTGGCCTATGAGGCCACGGCCGATGTGTCGGCTCCGATCTCGGGAACGGTGGCGGGGCTCGGCGTGACGGTCGGGGAGAGCGTGCAGCAGGGTAAGACGCTATTCAGTGTCTCGAGCTCGAGCGAGAGCCTCCAGATCCTCCAGGACGAGGACGCGGTCTCGGCAGCGAAAGAGAGCCTCGCCGCGCTGACAGAGGGCGATGCGGCGGACTCGACGGCGGTGCTCTCGGCGGAGGCGGCGATCGCTGCCGATCGCGAGACCATCGCCCAGGACGATGAGGCGATCCGGGAGCTCACACTGCGGAGCCCGATCTCGGGCGAGGTGACGGCCGTCGACCTGACGGCGGGTAGCGCGGTGAGCGCCGGCGGCACCGAGCTTTTCAGGATCGAGAACGTGGGGCAGCTGGCCGTCGAGGTGTCGGTGGCCGAGAGCGCGATCCACAAGATCGCCCTGGGCGCGCCGGCCAAGGTGACGTCGGACGCCTACGCGGGGCGGGTCTACCAAGGCAGCGTCGTCTCGATCGCGCCGGTGGGAAGCGACAGTCAGGGCGTCTCGACGTTCACGGTGGATATCGCGCTTGAGAACGCGAAGGGGCTCCTGCCGGGCATGGCGGCATCCGTCGTGATCGACGTGACCGAGGTGAAGGATGCCCTCCTGGTGCCGGCGGAAGCCGTCACGGGCACAGGCGCCACGGCGACCGTGAAGGAGCTGCGAGCGGGTCACGTCGTCAAGAAGGCGATCGACGCGGGCCTGAGCAATGGCGTCCTGACGCAGGTGCTCTCAGGGCTCAAGCTGGGTGAGCAGGTGATCACGGCCCAGGCCGTGACGACCCAGGTCACGCAGCATCGCAGCGGCACGGGCGGCATGAAGCCGCCAAGCGGCCAGATGCCTTCCGGCGGGACGCCGCCGACGGGTTCCCCGTCCGGCGCAGCCACAGGAGGCAAGTGAGATGGATGTGATCTCGGTCGAGGGCCTGAGCCACACCTACCTCAGCGGAAGCCTCAGGGTGGCCGCGCTCGAGGGGGTGGACTTCGGGATCCCGGAGGGCCAGATGGCGGCCATCGTCGGCCCCTCGGGGTCCGGCAAGAGCACGCTTCTGCACATCCTGGGCTGCCTGATGCAGGTGGAACGCGGCACCTACCGGCTCTCGGGCGAGGACGTCACGAAGCTTCCTGGCGACGAGCTCGCGCGGGTACGCGGCACGCGGATCGGCTTCGTCTTCCAGGCCTACAACCTCGTGCCGCAACTGACCGCGCTCGAGAACGTCGAGCTGCCGCTCGCCTACCTCGGCACACCCAGGCGACAGCGGCGTCAGAGAGCGATGCAGGCGCTCGAGGCGGTGGGACTCGGAGAACGCGCCCGCCACCGACCATTCGAGCTTTCGGGCGGCCAGCAGCAGCGCGTCGGCGTCGCGCGGGCCGTAGTCACCGAACCGAGCGTGATCCTGGCGGACGAACCGACGGGCAACCTCGACACCGCATCGGGCCAGGCGGTCATGGAGCTCTTCCGGGATCTCCACCGTCAGGGACGGACGATCGTGGTCGTGACGCATGCGCCCGAAGTGGCGGCGGGGTGCGAGCGGACGATCCACATCCGCGATGGCCGTGTGGTGAAGGACGCGAGGCGCGAGGGGAGGCCGCGGGATGTCGCTAGGGGATAGCCTCCGGATCGCGGTCCGGGCGCTCGTGCTGCAGCGGCTGCGCACGATGCTTGCGATGCTCGGTGTGATCATCGGCATCACGGCTGTCATCGCGCTCCTCTCCGTCGGGACGGCTGCGAGCGACAGCGTGACATCGAAGGTGTCGGGGCTCGGCGCGCGCGTCATCGACCTGACGCCGATGGGGCAGAGCGGCGTGACGCTCGATGCGGCGGACGCCTCTTGGCTCCTCAGGCGGGTCAGGGAGATCAGCGCCGCGGCGCCGATCATCTCGGGCAGCGTCACGAGCTATCAGGGCGGGAAGACCTGGAGCACCACGCTCATCGGTACGACGCCGGGCGCCCTGGCCATCGAGGGACGGAGCGTGGCGATCGGGCGGGACTTCACAAGAAGCGAGACGGCGAACGACGCGAGCGTCGCGGTGATCGGCTCGACGACGGCCAAGAAGCTCTTCTCCGGCTCGGACCCGATCGGGCGGCAGATCACGGTCGACGGGGTGCCTCTGACGATCGTCGGCGAGATGCAGACCGAGGGCACTTCGCAGGGCTTCGGCCAGGATCCGGACGATGAGATCGTCGTCCCGATCTCGCTCGCCCAGGACATCATCGGTACGTCAGATCTCAGCATGATCGTGGCGAGCGCCCGGAGCGCGAGCTATGTGCCGCTGGCCGTGGGGCACCTCGAAGCCGTCCTCGACACGCGCTTCGGCACGACGGACGCCGCGAATGTGCAGTCCGCGGCGGCTCTCGGCTCGACCCTGAGCTCGATCACCAGCATCCTCACCCTGCTGCTTGCCGGAATCGCCGGCATCTCGCTCCTCGTCGGCGGCATTGGGATCATGAACATCATGCTCGTGACCGTCGCCGAGAGGACGCGCGAGATCGGCCTCCGCAAGGCGATCGGGGCCAAAAACCGGGATATCAGCCTCCAGTTCCTGCTCGAGGCGTGCCTCCTGAGCGTGACAGGGGGGCTTATAGGAGCCGGGGCCGGCATCGGCGGCGGCATCCTGATCGAGCGGGCCTTCGGCTGGTCCCCGCTCATCGACTGGCAGGGCGTCACGATCGCGCTCGCCTTCTCGGTGGCGGTGGGGATCCTCTTCGGACTCTGGCCCGCCCTCAGGGCGAGCGCACTTGATCCCGTCGAGGCATTGCGTTCCGCGTGAGAAGACGTCTGAGAGCGATCGATGCCCTTGAACGCCGGCGGGCATGTTGGTGGTGCAGCAGGGAGGCAGGAGTCATGAAGCGTGCGGTTGCAATCCTGACCCTGGCGATGGCAGTTCTCGGCACTGCGGTTCCCGCCGCCGCAGCCAGTGGCGGGCAGACGGTTCCTACGCAGCCGCCCGGCGGGCACGGGACACTGCCCGGCCCGGGATACGTCTCGCCGCAGGTCGCACTGAAGGCCGTGGCCAGGTATCTGGATGTCACCGTTTCCAGCCTCGGGCGGGACCTGGGCCAGGGACAGAGTCTGGTCCAGGTGGCAGGGGAGCGTCACAAGAAGCTCGCAGGACTTCGGCAGGTCGTGCTGGCCGCCGCGAAAGAGGCGCTGCAGCGGGAGGTGAAAGACGGGCAGCTGACGGAGAGCAAAGCCAGCCAGGTCGAGAGAGAACTCCCCGGCTGGACGGCGCGGTTCCTGACGCAAAGGGAGACGAGGAAGCCAGCAGGTAGACCGCCGGGCGGCAAGCCCCCGGCGGGTGGCGAGCCTCCTCAAGGCGGCACTGGAGGTGGCACGCAGCCTGGCGCCAACTGAACACTGCGCTGCAGCGAACCTTGGGGCATCGAACACATGTGACTCGCGACGCGCGGCCGGAGAAATCTCCCCCACATGGCTCTTCTCCTTGCCTGCCGCCCGCCTGGGCGATAACATAGATAGGAAGTTGCCCTGCGCCTTGTGGGCACGAGGAGGAATGGCGATGGAAAAGGCGGTCGGGAACCTCGAACCACTCGACGTCGCCGCCGATCTCTTGCGCCAGAGCGGCGCACCGATCACCGCACGGTCACTGCTGGCGGACACTCTGCAGGCTGTGGGTGGCGACCCTGAGGACGCGCAGCAACTCGCCGCGCTGCAGACGGAGATCAGCCTCGACAACCGCTTCCTACCGGCGCTGCACGGAGCCTGGGCGCTCAAGGAATGGCTGCCGAAGCCGAAGCCGTCGCGGGCGGGCAAGGCGCTCGCGGTGCATCGAACAAAGCAGGTCGTGGACGACGACGACGCCGGTGAGGGCGCCGAATCCACGGAGGAATGGGATTGACGGCGGCCGCCTGGGCTCCGTAGAATGCTCTACGGGCCCTGGCGGCCCGCCCTTTTTATTGCCCCGAGGGCTCTGGGAAGCGGAGGGAATCTTGCGTGGCCAAGTTCATCTTTATCACCGGCGGCGTCGTCTCCGGCCTTGGCAAGGGGATCACCGCCGCGTCGCTCGGCCGGCTTCTCAAGGCCAGGGGATTCAGCGTCACGGCACAGAAGCTCGATCCTTATTTAAATGTCGATCCAGGCACTATGAGCCCCCTGCAGCACGGCGAGGTCTTCGTCACCGACGACGGCGCCGAGACCGATCTCGATCTCGGCCACTACGAACGTTTCATGGATGTTTCGCTCGGCAAGCTTTCGAACGCAACGACAGGCAAGATCTACGGACGCGTGATCGAGAAGGAGCGCCGCGGCGACTACCTCGGCGGCACGGTGCAGGTAATCCCGCATGTCACGAACGAAATCAAAGACTGGATCATGCGTGCGCAGGAGGCCTCGGGAGCCGAGATCCTGATCTGCGAGATCGGCGGCACGGTGGGCGACATCGAGTCCCTGCCGTTCCTCGAGGCGATCCGGCAGCTGAAGTATGATGTCGGGCGCCAGGACGCGCTCTACATCCATGTCACGCTCGTGCCCTACCTTGAGGCGTCGGGCGAGGCGAAGACGAAGCCGACCCAGCACTCCGTGAAGGAGCTGAGGTCGATCGGCATCACGCCCGACATCATCGTCGCGAGATCCCAGAAGCCCCTCGCCAAGGATCTCCTCGACAAGATCGCGCTCTTCTGCGATGTCGAGCGCGAAGCGGTCGTACCGAACCCCGACGCACCCGGCACGATCTACGCGGCTCCGCTCATCCTGGAGGAGGCGGGGCTCGGGCGTATCGTCTGCGAGAAGCTCGGTCTGCCGGAGCGGGCGCCGGACCTCAAGGACTGGCGAGCCATGGTGGAGCGGCGTGAGCGCGCCTCGCACCGGGTGCGTATCGCCATGGTCGGGAAGTACGTGGCGCTGCACGACGCGTACCTGTCGGTGGCTGAGGCCCTCTACCACGCGGGTA
>DAIBJA010000022.1 GCA_027420455.1 Clostridia bacterium
TCAGGGTCGCGTCGTCCAGACTGCCTGGATGCCTTCCGCTCAACCCTCCCTTGCCTTGGTCCTCGAAACCCTTGCGAAGTAACGACGACGATGAGCGCGAGACGGCGCCGACATTGCGCGGTCGTCGCGGCGCAACCCTGAGCGCCAGCACTGCGGCGCCTCCGGTACTCGACGCTCATTCTATGAACGTTTGCTTAACTCCTTCGCATGAGGGCAAATCTCCTGTCCATTTGGCCGCGGGGAAATATGCGATGTGCAGCTCGCCGCATTGTCGCTCCCCTGTTCCGTCGCCTTCCGCCACGTGTCCCAGCAGACTGGAATGCTCGTTCCTGCGCGGTATTTAGGTCTTTTGCAACGGTCGTAGGCCACGACTCTCCTCGGCTTCTGGCCATCGCTGGAGCGGCACGGCGCCCCAGCGCGCCGGTCGCTTTCTTAGAACTGCTTAATTCTTCGACGCTTGGCCAAGAAGTTCTAAGATTCCCGTTGCGCAGCGGGTGGGCGTACAGCCCCGGAACATTGGCGGGCGTTCAAGCGTTCTGGACGTGTATCGATGCGACGGTCGAGCCGACGGTCGCGGCACATTCCGAAGGAGCCTACCCAGGCCGCGCTGCAGAGCCAATCTCCAGTCCCTACGCTGGGTCCCACACTCTTCTCACGCGCATCTAGCGGGACAGACAGGAAGCGAGCGCCGAATCGAGATCGGCGTCATGGAAGCGGTAGCCGATCGCAGCAAGCCTTCGCGGCAGGGCGCGTTGGCCTGCCAGGAGCACCGCCTCGCCCATCTCGCCAAATGCAAGGCGCACCAGCGATGCCGGCAGGGCAAATGCGGCAGGGCGGTGCAGGACGCGGGCCAACGCCTTTGCAAATTCTCGACTGCGCACAGGTGCAGGCGCTGTGAGGTTGTAGGGTCCCACCGCCTGCTCGAACTCCAGCAGCGTGCGGATCGCTCCCACTTCATCGTCGAGCGAGATCCAGGGCAGCCACTGCTGGCCCGATCCCACAGGACCTCCCAGCCCCAGGCGGAAGAACGGCATGAGCCGGGCAAGCATGCCCCCTTCGGGCGAGAGGACCACGCCGGTGCGCAGTTCCACCACGCGCACACCCCAGGCCGCCGCCTCTTCGGCCGCGACCTCCCAGTCGACGCAGACCCGGCTCAGAAAGTCCGTGCCGGCCGGGCTCGACTCGTCTACCGGGTCATCGCCGCACGCTCCGTAATAGCCGACGGCGGAAGCAGAGAGAAATGTCCTGGGCAACGTGCCGGCGGCCGCCAGGGCAGCAAGCAGCTGGTGCGTCGCCGGCCTGCGGCTCGCCGCGATCTCACGCTTGCGGCGATCTGTCCAGCGGCCAGCTGCGATGGGGCTGCCGGCGAGGTGGACCAGGGCATCGAGCCCGGCAAGGCGACGCGCCCCGTCCCCGACAGACGGAACCCGCGGCCATGGTACGCCCTCGACCCCGGGAGCCACGGGTGCTGGCTGGCGCTGCAGCGCGATGACGTCGTGTCCTTCCAAAACGAGTTCCCGCACCAACGCACGCCCGATCAGGCCACTCGCACCGCTGACCGCAACCCGCATCGTCTCGCCCCCTTCAATCCCGCCGGGGTACGCGCAAGCTGCCACTGGCAGCAGCTATGCCAGCCAGCCAGAGCAGGATGGAAACCGCATCGAGCCCCAGGCTGAGGCCGTGCATGAGACCGAACGCGGGCGTACCCACGGCCTCGTTCACCCGCGATAGCCACCAAAGCCAAGCGGCGAGCGTGAGCGCGAGTCCGAATCCCGCCGCCAGGGTGCTCGGGTGGCGTGGCCCGAACGAGAGAAGCCCCACCGCGGTCAAGGCCACAGCACCCGCGCTCACGACCTCATAGAAGCGCGGGAATATGGCCGCGAGGAATGCGCCCACCCCCTGCCCGCCAAGCGATGCGAACGCAGCCTCGGGAACAACGAAGGTGAAGAAGGCGCTCACGTCCACGACAAAGCCCCCGGGAGCCGGGTACAGGAGCCTCATCGCCCCACCCCCTGCGACTGTCCCACAGCAAAGGTGCCTGTCAGGTGGTCAGGCGGCGTGCCAGCGCCCGGACGGGCAGGTAAGCGAGAATCGCCGCGTACGCGATCAGCCAGACGAACTGCCAGATCATGCCGACGGTCATCTGTCCGAGCACCATCGCGCGCGTGAGCAGCACGCCGTGATAGAGCGGCAGGATATAGATGATGTCCTGCACGATCCAAGGCAGGTGCGCCACCGGGAAGAAGACGCCGCTGAACATGAACATGGGCGTGATGACGAGGCTGAAGTAGTAGAAGAGCTGCTCGTGCGTCCGGGCCACGGCGGCCACATAAAGGGCCGGCGCGGTGAAGAGCACGCCGAACAGGATCAGGGGCAGCGGCACCAGGAGGGACCACCAGGAGTGCACCAGACCGAACGCGAGAATGACCAGGAAGAACACGGCACCGTACAGGATCGCCCGCGTCGCCTCCCAGAGGTATTCGCCCAGCACGATCTCCGGCACTGTCAGCGGCGATGTCAGCATGGCCGCATAGACGCCGCTGCTGTTGAGTTTGTCGTAGGTATCGAAGCCGGCATCGAAGGTGACCGCATTCATCGCTGTCACCGCGAGGAGCCCTGGGGCGATGAACTGCAGGAAGGAGACGCCCTGCATGACGGCTACGTAGGCGCCCAGGCCGACGCCGAGGGCCAGCAGGTTCGTCAGCGGCTCGCCGAAGTTGAGCAGGATCGACGAACGCCAAAACTTGCGCCAGGCGACGAAATCACGCCACCAGACAGCGGCGGCGGCGCGGAGCAGGCCGGGAGTTCCGTTCATTCGCGCAGGTCCCTCCCCGTCAAGGTGAGAAAGACGTCCTCCAGGTTCGTCGGTCGGACCAGCATGCGTTCCGGCGCCAGTCCGTGGCTGGCGAAATTTTGGCCGATCCGGCCCGGATCGGCCGCGTAGAGGACGAGCGTCTCGCCGTGTCGGTCCGATAACAGAAGTGCGTCCTCTGCCGCCGCTATAAACGCCTGGTCGTCCCCACCGTCGCGTTGCCAGATCTCTACCGCTTCGCGCCCCACGGTCCGCTCGATCAGCGGACGCGGTGCATCCTCCTGCAGGATGCGGCCGTGATCCATGACAACCAGCCGGTCTGCGAGCCGCTCCGCCTCATCCATGTAGTGGGTGGTGAGCACGATGGTGACACCCTGCGCCTTGAGCTGCTGCACAGCGCCCCAGACGAGGAGCCGCGCCTGCGGGTCGAGTCCGGTCGTCGGCTCGTCCAGGACAAGGATGTCGGGCCGGTGCATCAGTGCCCGCGCGATCACGAGCCTGCGGCGCATGCCACCCGAGAGCTCACGTACAGCCGCCTTCGATCGGCCCTCGAGCTGCATGAAGGTCAGGAGTTGCTCCGCGTGCTGCTCCGCCTCCGCACGCGGCATACCGAAGTACCGCGCGTAAACGAGGAGGTTCTCCATCAGGCTCAGGTCCGGATCCACATTGTCGTCCTGCGAGACGATGCCGAGCCGCTCCTTGATCCGGCGCTCGCCAATGTCAGCCTTGCGGCCGAGCACGATCAGATCGCCTCCGCTGATGGGCGAAAGACATGAGAGCATGCGGATCGTGCTCGACTTGCCGGCTCCGTTGGGTCCCAAAAAAGCAAAGCATTCGCCGCGGCGGATCGTGAAGTCTATGCCGCGCACTGCGCGCACATCGCCATATGTCTTCTCGAGGCTCCGGGCCACGATGACGTCCTCGACCTGGCCACCGGCGCCCGCTGTAAGATGGAAGTCCGTAGCTACCAAGACCAACCCCTTGCGCCCATTCTCTGCATAGCGATTCCCGCAGCGGCACCGGATCTCCTCTGCCGCATGGTGCCTTGCCCCTGACCGCAGCCAGTCCCACGCGATTCTCCGCCTAGGGCGGGATTCCAGTCCCATGGTGCAGTGATGGTCCGTATGGATGCAGGAGAATGCGCTCACGCCGTCGCAGTGTTGGCCAACCAGTCGCGGAGCTAGAGGAGGCCCTTTGGATGGCCGCTGAACCGTCGGACGACGACGCCTTCTGTGACGCGTGCACCCTTCTCGGCCGCTTCGCCCGTCACGAAACGTCGCCGAGCGCAGTCCTCGCCGTGCAGGAGCGCAGACTTGCGGCACGCGAAAGCGCCCTGCGCTGCTACATCACTTATGACGCTCAGGGTGCCCAGGCGGCGGCAAGCAGTGCCGACGACGCCTGGCAAGCGGATCGACCGAAGCCGCTTCTTGGGCTGACGCTTGGTGTCAAGGACCTCTACGACGTAGCGGGCTTGCCTACCACCGGCGGCAGTGCGGCGTACGGCCAGGAGCCGGCCGTCGCTGATGCGACCGTGATCCGGCGCCTCCGCGATGCCGGTGCCGTCATCACCGGCAAGCTTAACACGGAAGAACTCGCCTTTGGCGTCATCAGCGCTCCCACCCGTAATCCCTACAACGCATCGCGCATCCCCGGCGGGTCCTCGGGCGGGTCCGCGGCCGCCCTGGCCGCCGGACTCATCCAGCTCTCGGTCGGCACAGATACGGCAGGATCTATCCGGATCCCCGCCGCCCTCTGCGGCGTGGTAGGGTATAAGCCGAGCCAGGGGATCGTGCCGCGCACCGGCGTCATGCCCCTCTCGGACAGCCTCGATCACGCCTGCCCGATGGCGCGAACCGTAGCGGATGTGCGCCTGCTGCTCGACGTCATTGCGGGACCAGACCCCGACGACCCCTTATCCCTGCCGTCCATCCCACCGGCCCCCGAACCCCTCACCGGCGTGGGCGTGCCCTGGGCCTGGCTGCGAGACGAAGTCGACCAGGGGACCCTCGATCTCTTCCTACATGCGCTCGCCCTGCTGGAACAGCAGGGTCTCAGGCAGGAGGATCTCGACTGGCCGCCACCCGAGGAGTTCATCTCCCTCCAGGGGAGCATACGTGCGCCGGAGACCTACCTCACCCACCGCGACGCCATCGCGGAACGGCCTGAGAAGTTCGGTCCGGGGCTCGTCGCCCGCATTGCAGCGGGGCGCGACAGTTCAGCAGTCGATTATGTCGCTGCCCTGCGCGAGCGCCACCGCCTGCGACGCGAGCTCGAGCAGGACCTCGAGCGACGTGGCGTCGGCTTCCTGGCTCTGCCGACGACCCCACTGCCAGCTCCTCCCGTCGGTGACACACACGTAGAGTTGCGCAGCGGTCTGCACCTCACCGTCCGCGAGGCTTTGATCCGCTACACGGCTCCTTTCAACGTCACCGGCTGGCCCGCCATCAGCCTGCCGCTGGGCCTCGGCCGGGATGGTCTCCCGCGCGGCCTGCAGCTTGTTGGTCGCCTCTATGACGACCAGCGCCTGCTTGACGTCGCAGAACGACTCAGCAGCCTCCTGCCGCCCCTGCCTCGCCCGTCCGACGCCTGACAACCGCCAAGGAGGGCTATCCTTGTCCCAGCCTGCTGCGGACCGCGTGCTTCGCCAGGGTCTCGGTATCCTCTGGCTTCTTGATGGGCTGCTGCAGATGCAGCCCGGCATGTTCACCATGGACATGATCTCCACCATCATGCAGCCGGCCGCCACAGGGCAGCCGGTTTGGCTGACGGGGCTCATCAACTGGTCGATTCATGTGGTGACGCCCCATCTCGTCCTCTTCAACTGGCTAGTGGTCATCCTGCAACTGCTCACCGGCATCCTCCTCCTCTGGCCGAGCGAGCGTCTGCAGAAGGACGGCCTCTGGCTGTCGCTGATCTGGGGCGCGATCGTCTGGCTGGTGGGCGAGGGACTCGGTCAGATCCTGACCGGCAGCGCGACCTTTCTCACTGGCGCACCGGGCTCCGCCTTCTACTACGCCCTCCTGGCGCTCATGCTCCTCGTTGCGGGCGAGAGTCGGCGGGGGCAGGGACTGAATCGTTACGGTTCGGTCGTCGCCGCCAGTCTTGTGTTCGCAGCCCTGCTGCAGCTTTCACCCGTTTTCTTCACGGGCCTCGGTCTGGCGAGCCCGTTCGGGGGCGCGGCGATGATGCAGCAGCCGCAGTTCATGCGCAGCATGATCAACGCTGTCGGCAGCGGGGTCGGCGCGCACGCGGCACTCATGAACGTCGTCTTCATCGCTGTATTCCTGGCCCTGGCGGCGTGGCTCTGGCTCAGGCCAGGCCAGAGCGGGCCCTACCTCGCAACCGGCGTCGTGCTGCTCTTTATCTGGGTCTTCGGCCAGGATGCCGGCATGTTCTGGAGCGGCATGTCTACCGATCCCAACAGCGCGCCTGTACTCGCCCTAGCCCTTCTCGCCGCCTGGCGGGGACGGCCGCGTACCTGGTTCCATCGCGGCGCCTGAGGCGCCGACGCCTTCCTCACGCCGTTGCCAAAGCCAGTCGACGATGTGCTTCACCTCGAAGACATCGCCGGTCTCGCGTGCGCCGAGCCGCAGTTGCAGCTCGCAGCCCGGGTTCGCGGTGATGACGGTCGTGGCGCCCGTGTCGATGATATCTGCCACCTTCGCCTGGAGCATCCGCTGCGCAACGTCGGGGCGCACGACGTTGTAGATGCCGGCGGATCCGCAACACGTCGCCGCCTCGGCCATCTCGCAATACCCGTCCCCCGCGATCAGCCGGCGCGGTGCCTCCTGCACCTTGAGGCCGTTGCGCAGGTGGCAGGAGTCCTGGTACGTGATGCGCTCGTCGGTCGCCGGAGGACGCACCCGATAGCCCTGCCGGTCGAGCAGTGTCGTCACGTCCTCGACGGCCCGCGTGAACCGCTCGGCGCGTTCATGCCAGAGGGGATCGTCCGCCAGGAGTTCGCCGTAGGTCTTCATATGCGCAGCGCAGCCACCGGCCAAGCTGACCACTTCCGCGCCGCCGCTCGACTCGAATGCTGCGATTACGCCACGGGCCAGCTCACAGGCGGAGGGAAGATCGCCCTGATGCGCGTGCAGCGCACCGCAGCAGCCCGTAGACGCCGGCATGAGATCGGCCGTGATACCAGCCTCCCGCAGAAGCAGAACCGCTCGTGCGTTGGTGCGGGGCCAGACCACATCCATCACGCAACCGCGATGCACCTGAACGACGGCCTTCGCCTCGGCAGCCACCGTCGGCGCTGCCTCGGGCTCGGGCATCGCCGCGAGCAGTCTGACGGCGCTCTGGCCGCTGTGCAGCCTCCGGGCGGCTCGCCGCAGGCGACGTCCCTCCATCTGCCAGAGCCCCTTGGCCGCTCTGAGCAGTATGTGGCTGCGCACCAGCCGCAGCGTCAGACGCGCCGGCGCGGGCGGCGGCTCCTGCATGTCCCGCAGGCGCGCGCGCCCTGCGAGCAGGATCTCCTCGTAGGGCACCCCTGAAGGACAGGCAACCTCACAGGCCCGACAGCCGAGGCACTCCTCGAAGGTGGCCAGCGTCTCGGGTGTCGCTTCGACCGTACCTGCCAGCACATCCTTGAGCCGCGCGATGCGGCCGCGCGGCGAGGACTCCTCCGTGCGGAAGATGCGGTACGTGGGGCAGGACTGCAGGCAGAAGCCGCACTGGATGCAGGTGTCGATCGCGTCCTGCACCTTCATGGCCCATCCCCTCCCGCCAGGACGCCATCGGGGTCGAACACGGCCAAGATCCGCTCCTGCCATGCGCGTGTGAGCTCATCGAGCGGCGCCCGCAGCGCATCGCCTTCGTAATGGCCACATGCCGGCGGCCCCGCCCGACGCAGGATGTCGAGGGCCTTCTCACGGGTGCCGCGCGCAAGAAATCTTCCCGCCGAGGGCAGCACCAGCAGCGGGGGCGTCGGCAGCGCTGCGATCGCCTCGTCGACATGCGGCCACGGCAGGGCGATGTCGATGAGACCGGACCTGTCCCTGAACTCGGCCCGGATCTTGGCGAGCAGCGCGGGCGCCTCAGGCGACGGAAGATATCCGGCGGGCGGCTGCTCGGCCTGCAGGTAGAGGCGGTAGCGGCCGTCCTCGGGTACGGCGAAGAGACGCTGCACGCCGCTGGCGCCGCCATAGTCGGAGAGACTGCCCTGTGCGGACCACCACGGCGCATCCCGCCGGGGGACGAGCCGCAGCGTCAGCTCGAGCGGGATGCCAAGTCGACCGTCGCTCCCGATCAGGAGGCGGTAGAGGTCGTAGCCGGCAACGTTCTTGACGACGTCGCGTCCGAACCGCACCTGCTCGCCGTGGCCCGTGACGTAGGAAAGGGCGAGAAGGTGCCGGCGCAGCGTACCCTGCACTATTTCTTCCGGCCCGTAATCGTTCGTGGCGAGCATCTCGCCAAAACTTTGCGCCACAAGGGGCTCGACGGCAAAGCAGAGGGCGCTGCCCGAGAGGGCGCCGCTCAGCTGGGCGACAGTTTCGCCCGATCCCACCCGCACCGTCATGTTGGCCAGCGAGACCTCGATCCCCCGCAGACCGCCAAGGTCCGGCTGCAACCGCCGCCGCTCGCGGCGTGCCATCTCTACCGCGATCAGCACGTCCCAGGCGGTCGTCGGCGGCTCGGCGGGTGGCGCGGCAGACGAGAACTCCTTGGCCACAGCACGCGGAGCCTCCGGCACCGCCTTGCCCGGATTGAGCAGACCTTGGGGGTCGAGAGCCCTGCGCACGGCCCAGGTAAGGCCAAGCTCCGCCGGGCCGAACATGATCTCGAGCTGGGACAGCTTCTCCGTGCCGATGCCGTGCGCGCCCGTGATCGATCCGCCCAAGGCGACGCAGGCTGCGAGGATTTCGCGGTTCGCCTGGTGCACGCGCATGCTCTCCTCGGCGTCATCGGGGTCGTAGGCGAAGTCGGGATGGAGGTTGCCGTCGCCCGCATGCCCCACGGTCACCGCCTTCAGCCCATGCCGGGTCGAGATTTCCTCGACGGCGGCCAGCATCTCGCCGAGGCGGTCCCGCGGTACCGTCACGTCCTGGGTGAGCACGCGCCGGCCATACCGCGCCACTACCGCGTACGCACCCCGGCGGCCGAGCCAGAGCGCGTCGCGCTCCGTCGACGTGCGGGCTGTCTCGCAGGAGAGCGCTCCGCTGCGCCGGCCAATCTCCTCTGCTACGGCAGCGCCCCGCTCCACCTCTGCCGGCTGCCCATCGAACTCGATGAGCAGGACAGCGCCTGCCCCTGCCGGATAGCGCGCGACGCCCCAGGCCTCGACGGCCGCGATGGTGGCACGGTCGAGAAACTCAAGCGTCGACGGCAGCGTGCCGGACGCGACGATGGCCGAGACGCATGCCGATGCCTGGGCGATCTCGCCAAAGCTCAGCAGCATCGTCACCAGGGTAGCCGGCCGCTCCTCGAGCGCGAGAGTGACCGCGCTGACCACCCCGAGCGTGCCTTCGGCTCCTGTCACAAGCGCGGCGAGGTACGGGCCGCTCTGCCAGGGACCAGCGGCGAGCAGGCCATGTCGGCCCTCGGCATCCGTGATCTCGATGTCCGCCACGCGATGGCCTGTCACCCCGTACTTCACCGCGTGCGGTCCGCCCGCGTTCTCAGCCACGTTGCCGCCGATGGTGGAAACGCGATAACTTGCGGGGTCCGGCGGATAGAAGAGGCCGTGCGGCGCGAGTACGGCATCGAGGCTGCCGTTGACGACCCCTGCGCCTGCCCGCAGTCTGCGGTGGAGCACATCGGGCGGCGAGACTTCCTGCATGCGCTCGAGGGAGACGACCACCTGGCCGTCGCCGGGCACCGCTCCGCCACTCAGCCCCGTCCCCGCGCCGCGCGCCACGAGCTGGCCGCCATGCCTGCGCACGATCCCGATCGCGTCGCGGATGTCCTCGCTCGTCTGGGCCTGGACCACGGCTAGGGGCACGCCGAAGGCGGTGCCCATGGCATCGTAGCCATAGAGGCGGACTCTGGCACTCTGCCTGATGCAGCGCGGGCCGAAACGCGCCGAGAGCGCCTCGAGCAACGCTGCCTGCCGGTCGCGGCTACCCGATGACACAGCGGTTCCTGAGGGTGCCGATGCCCTCGACCGCACTGACCAGCACGTCTCCTTCGCATAACCACCGCTGCGGCGTCCTGGCCTCGCCCACACCCGGCGGCGTGCCAGTGAAGATGAGATCGCCCGGCTCAAGTGTCGTGAAGCGCGAGATGTCTTCGATCAGCGTACCCACATCGAACAGCATCTGGTGCACCACACCGGACTGCATCTCCCCCTCAGGCAGCGATGAGGAGACGCGGCAGTCCATCGGGTCCGGCAGCTCGTCGCGCGTGACGATGTAGGGGCCAAGCGGCGCCGTGCGGTCGAAGTTCTTGCCCGGCGTCCACTGCGTGCCACGATGCTGCAAGGGGCGCACCGACACATCGTTGCCCACGGTCCAGCCGAAGACCGCCTCCAGGGCCTGGGCGCGGGAGATGCGCCGTCCGCCGCGCCCGATCACCACGACGAGCTCGGCTTCGTAGTCCACCTCCGGCACCTCGCGGGGCAGCACGATGTCGCTGTAAGGTCCGACCAGGGTGGACGGCAGCTTCATGAAGATCTCCGGTGCTTTCGGCACCTCAGCCCTCTGCTCGATGGCGTGCTTCGCGTAGTTGCGCCCGATGCAGAGGATCCTCTTCGGTTGCGTGACCGGCGGCAGCAGTTCCTCCGGACGCTCCTTTTGGCCATCAACGCTCCCCGCCGCGATGGCTTCCGCCAGGATTGGCGCCGTCTCGTGCCAGGAGGCGATCAGGCTCGGCATCTCTCTCGCGCGGGCGTCACCCGGCGGCAGGATCTGACGCAGGTCGAACCAGAGGTCGCCAACGAGAGCTACGATGTAGGGGCCTTCCTTGTCCATGACCGTTCCGAGTCGCACACCACCACGCTCCTTGTGTTGCTTGTTCCTAAGCCGCGCAGCGATTTCCTGCCAGAACAGCACGACCCCGGCGGAGAGATGTCTCCGCCGGGGTCGCCACGCGCGCCAGGGTCAGACACTCGCCGATTCGCGCTCCTCGAACCATACCTTCGACTCTGCTGTGCGCCGCTCGAGTTCCTGCCACTGGGACGTGACCTCGCGTTCGATCATGGACTCGAGGTCCACGCTCTGAATGCCGCGCAGGTGCGCGAAGCGCTTCTGCATCTCGAGCCATTCCACGAGCGCCGTCGGGTGCGCCGGATAGTGTGTCAGGCGGTAGTGGCCGTCGACCACCTCGAAGAGCGGCCAGTAGCGACTTTCCACCGCAAGGCGCGCCAGGCGCGCACCATCGCGCGAGTCGTGACCCCAGCCCGGCGGGCAGGTCGAGAGGACATTCAGGAAGCTGGGTCCGTCTTGCGCCACAGCGCGCTCCACCTTGACGCTGAGGTCCTGCCAGTGTGATGTGGAGGCCTGTGCGGCATACGGGATGTGGTGGGCCACAACGATGGCCGTGAGGTCCTTGCGCGTTTCGGCCTTGCCCCTGCCGACGCTGCCGACGGGGCTTGTCGTCGTCGACGCGGCGAACGGAGTGGCTCCGGAGCGCTGGATGCCCGTGTTCATGTACGCCTCGTTGTCGTAGCAGACGTAGAGGAACCGGTGGCCGCGCTCGAGTGCCCCGGAAAGCGCCTGCAGTCCGATGTCGTACGTGCCGCCGTCGCCAGCGAAGACCACGATGGTCACACGCTCGCCAGAAAGCTTGCCGCGATGCGCGAGCGAGCGATACGCAGCTTCCACGCCGCTTGCTACGGCGGCGGCGTTCTCGAAGGCGACGTGAATCCACGGAACGCCCCATGCGGTGAAGGGAAAGCGGGTCGTGGCCACCTCGAGGCAGCCCGTGGCGCTGACCGCGACCACAGGTCCCGGGATGGAGTCGAGCACCGTGCGGACAATGGTCGGGATGCCGCAGCCCGCGCAGAGCGAGTGTCCGCCAGTGAAGCGCGGCCGCTCCTCCTCCCGCAGGGCCAGCTGCTTAAGACTCGCCATGCTGATCCTCCCCCAAGAGGCCGAGGTAGCGGATGCCGGCATGCGCCGGCAGCTGCAGATCCCGATAGACCTTCGCGATGTCCTCGGGCGCCGTGTCGCGGCCGCCGAGGCCATAGACGTAGCTTCTGAGCTCCGCAGTTCCATGGTACCCCGCCCGAATGTCGGCGAAGAGCGGCGGCAAGGTACCTGGCGCCGCCGCACGGTCGAGCACCGCCACGCGGCCGACAGTCGCCAGCGCATCCTCGAGCGCCTGGTGCGGGAAGGGCCGGAACAGCCGCACCGCCACGAGGCCGACCCTCTCGCCGCGCTCCCTCAACTCATCGACGACGTCCTTGGCCGTACCCGCCGTGGAGCCGATCAGGACGATGGCGCGCTCGGCGCCGTCCATACGATAGGACTCGACAGCGCCGAGGTGCCGGCCAAAGCGCAGGGCATAGGCGCGGGCAACGTCCGCGAAGACCTGCTCCGCAGCCTCGAGCGCCTGGATCTGGCGCACCTTGATCTCGTAGTAGGCGTCCGGCATCGCGAACAGGCCCTGGCTGCTCGGTCGGTCGCCCAGCAGCGGGTACGGAATCTCGTAGCTGCCGACGAAGTCCTGCACCTCTTCGTCGCGCAGGAGTGCAACGTTCTCCGCGCTATGCGTGACGCTGAAGCCATCCTGCCCGACCAGCACCGGCAGCAGCACCGCAGGATGCTCCGCGATGCGCGGGGCCATGACCATGAGGTCGTAGGCCTCCTGCGCGTTCTCCGCAAAGACCTGTACCGCGCCGCTGTCGCGGGCGAGCATGCCGTCCGAGTGATCGCCATGGATGTTGATCGGCGCCGACAGAGCACGGTTGCCGACCGCCATGACCACCGGGGCCCTCAGGCCGGCGGCGATGTAGAGCACCTCGACCATCAGGGCAAGGCCCTGCGACGCGGTCGCCGTCATGGTACGGGCGCCAGCCAGCGCCGCACCAACCGCCGCGCTCATGGCAGAGTGCTCCGATTCCACCTGCAGAAGCACGGTGTCGACCTTGCCGTCAGCGACGAAGCGGCTGAACGTCTGAATGATCGGTGTCTGCGGGGTGATCGGATAGATAGGAACCACATCGGGACGGATCTGGCGCATGGCGTGGGCTGTCGCCTCGCCTCCCGTCAGGACCTCGAAGCCCTGCATGGTCCTAGCCATCTTGCCTACCCCCTTCCGGCAGGATGGCGCCGTGCTGGTCGAGCCTCGTCGACTCGGGCACCATCTGGATCGCGCCTGTCGGACAGACCTCTGCGCAAACCTCGCAGCCCTTGCACAGGTCGTAGTCGAAACCTTGGAAGACTCCCTGCCGCTGCTGAACCGCCGTATCCGGGCAGTGAATCCAGCAGAGGAGGCAGTCGACGCAGAGCGAGAGGTCAACGGAAGGCTTCGCTCCCGTACGCCAGCCACCGGTGCGCGGCCGGGCCACATCGCCCGGCAGCACCACGCCGCCTGGACGCAGGATCGCGCTCTGGCGCTCGCTAGACATCGGCCCTACCCCTTTCCCCGGCAGCATAGCCCGCCGCCATGGCCCGCACCGATGCGTCCTTGGCCTTGGCGGGCAGATGCCCCATGACCTCGATCAATGCCTCCTGCAAGTGATCGAGCGACGGAGCGCCAACCCATCCGGCGTAGGCGCCAAGCAGCACCACGTTCGGAAAACGCGTGCCCGCCTCCTTGGCCAGCTGATCGGCTGTCACGCCGAGCACCTTGCCTGGATACGTCCTGACAGCCTCCTCCGCCTCGCTGTCGGCGACAACGTTCAGCAAGAGCTTCCCCTCCGCCTTCAGCCCGCTGGTGACAGGCACTTCGCGCGTGAGGCTCGGGTCGAGCACGACGACGATGTCGGGCTGCGTCACGGCGCAGTGCCGGCGGATCGGACGGTCGTCGACGCGCGTATAGGCCAGCATCGGCGCGCCGCTGCGTTCCGGGCCATACTCAGGGAACGCCTGCACCGACTTGTCTTCCTTGAGATAGGCGACCGCGAGGACATGGGACGCCGTCTTGGCACCCTGGCCGCCGCGGCCGTGCCAACGTACCTCGATCATGCCCTGACCTCCTCTAGCCGCCGCGCGATCGCGAGCGCCGCCCGCTTGGCCTCGCGCACGGCTTCGACGGCCGTCGCGCCTCCGTTCACGGCGTCGCCGCCTGCGTAGTACTTCGGGTTGCCGGTCTGCCCCGTCGTCGGATCAACCGCAATGCGGCCGCCGCGCAACTCAAGTCCCTCGATCCAGCCGAGGAACGTCTTGCGCGGGTTCTGGCCGAGCGCCGTGATCACCGTATCGCACGGGAAGACGAAGTCGGTGCCGGGCACCTCCTCCGGCCGCCGCCGTCCCGACTCGTCGGGCTCGGATAGCCGCGCATAGCGGCAGGTGACCCCTTCGACATGCCCCTTGCCGACATAGGAGACGGGAATGGTCAGCCAGAGGAAGCGCACGCCTTCCTCGGCGGCCTCTTCGACTTCGAAGCCGTACGCCGGCATCTCGGCCTGCGTGCGGCGGTAGAGCATGGTCACCTCGCGCGCTCCGAGGCGCATGGCCTCGCGCGCTACATCGATGGCCGTGTTGCCGCCACCGATGACAGCGACCCGCTCCCCAAGGGGTGGCATCTCGCCGGCTTTGAGCGCCTCGATCCAGGGCAGCGCGGCATGCACGCCGGGCAGGTTCTTGCCGGGGAGATCGAGCATCGTGTCCTCGCCCAGTCCGACGCCGAGGTAGATCGCATCGTATTCGCTCTCGAGCGCCTTGAGCGCCTCGGGACCATCGATGGCGCGTCCGAGCTGAAACTCGACACCGCGTGCGACAAGCTGCTGCGCTTCCTCGTCCAGCGGTGAGGCCCAGAGCCGATAGGGCGCGATCGCATAGCGCACCAGGCCGCCGACGGCTGTCCGCGCGTCGAACACGGTCACCGAAAGTCCCAGGCTGCGCAGCACGCTGGCGCAGGCAAGGCCGCTCGGGCCCGCCCCGATCACGGCCACCTTGCCGCCGATGGCCGCAGGTGCCTCGCCTTCCGCGCGGCCGTGCATCAATCTGGAATCGGTCGCGTAACGCTGCAGACGTGCGATCGAGACGGGACGGTCGCCGTCGTGGTTGAGCACGCAGGCGCCTTCGCATAGTTCCTGTGTGGGGCAGACGCGGGCACAACTGCCGCCAACGGGGTTCTCCGCAAAGATGATGTCGGCGGCGCTGTCGCGGTCATCTTCCGCAATGGCACGAATGAATCCCGGCACGTCGATGTCGGCCGGGCACGCGACGGTACATGGCGCCTTGGCATAGACGTCGCCGCAGTAGAGGCAGCGCTCCGCCTCGAATGCGGCCTCTTCCGGCCCTCTCAGCGGTGGACGCAGTTCGCCGAACCGCGAACGGACCTGCTGCATGGATGAATCCCCCTCTTGCGCCTCGCCGACGACCCCAATCAGCCCGAACGGCGGGGGGACCGGCTCGGAGCTTCGGGGTTCCATGCGCCTTGCGGCGTCGCCAATCTCCCCCTATGCACTCGGTCCGGCCCTATCGCACTGATCTTAGTGAGGGTGGATGAGGCCGCATACGGCCATTGGGACCTAATGGCCAAGGCGCTTGGCGACGAGTGCGGGCGCCCGGACCATGCCGGAGGTTGAGCGGGGCGATATGCTGGTGATGGAACCGCTGGAAAGAGGGAGCTTCTATTCATGCCAACGCCTGCCCAGAATCATGACCTGGAGGGTTGCTTCGTCTGCGGCAGCAAGAACGCCGCAGGCATGCACCTCGAGTTCGAGATGACCGCGCCCGGTCAGGTCGAGGCGACCTGCCGGCTGGATCCGTCCTGGACAGGCTGGAAAGGGCTCGCACATGGCGGGTTGCTCGCCATGATGATGGATGAGGCCTTCGGCTGGGCTGTCGCCACGCTCGGCCGCACAGCGCTCACTGCCCGATTCGAGGTGCGCTACATCCTGCCCGTGCAGCCCGGCGCCGATCTCATCGTCAGAGCGAACGTGCTGCGCCACGACCGGCGCATGGCGCAAGTGGCGGCCGCTGTGCACCTGCCGGACGGCAGGCCCGTCGCCAACGCTCACGCCACTATGGTTTACGCGGACGATCTGCCCATACCGAGCCAGATGTAGGACGCCTCGTTACGGCATCGTTTCGGAAGGAGTCTTGTCTACGCCGAAGATCATGTCCAGGATGTCGTCGCGGGCGATGCCGCCGAAGAACTCCTCGACCGGCTGCCCCGCCAGCGTTCGCCGCAGGCCGGCCAGATCGAAACGCTGGCCGCGCAGCACGGCTTCGAATTCCGCGATGTCGCGGCTGCCGAGGAAGTCGCCATAGGTGCGGCAGTCCCTGATGATCCCCTCGTGCACGTCGAGTCGGATCTCGACACTGCCTTGGGCGAACCTGCGCCTGGCCTTGAGCGCGAAAGCCGGGGAATCGCCATAATTCCAGCCCCAGTTGGCATAGCGCCCGCGTCGCAGCTCGTCGACAGCGATCTCATCCTGCGGGCTGAGGCGGTAGGTCGGGCCAAGTCCTCCCCCATGGACACCGACCTGCTCCGCGAGGCGCTCGACGAACGCCGCGAGATTGACGGAGTCCGGGAGATACGGGCGCACATTGGTGACGCGCGCGCGCACAGACTTGATGCCGTGGCTCTCGATCTTGTCGGGCTGCACATGCAGCACGCTCGCCACCGCGTCGAGATCGGAGTCGAAGAGAATCGTGCCGTGGTGCAGGAGGCGCGTCCCGCTCACGTACTGCGCGTTGCCCGAGAATTTCTGCCCCTCGATGGTCAGGTCGTTGCGCGATGAGCGCTCTGCCGGCACGCCGAAGGACCTCAGCGTCTCGAGTACGGGTAGCGTGAAGCGGCCGAAGTCGTTGAATCCTCCCACCTCGCGTCGCACGATGAACGTGAAATTGAGATTGCCGAGGTCGTGGTAGACAGCGCCGCCACCCGAGAGCCGCCGCACCACGGCGACGCCATGCGCGTCCACGTACGGCTGGTTCACTTCCTCGGCGGTGTTCTGGAAACGGCCGACGATCACGGCCGGCCGATTCTGCCAGAGGATCAGATAATCCTGATCGGGGTCGAGGCGCCTCAGCACGTACTCCTCCAGCGCCAGGTTGTACGGCGGGTCGGTCGACGGATTTAGGACAGGTATGACCACGGGACAAGTCTCCTTCCGACCGGGGCGGCCAGAGGGCCGCAACCCGGGGCGATCAGGGGCTCAGGCGCCATGCCGAGCCCGACGTCCTTCGCGCGCATCGCCCATGCTAGTCCGCGCGCGGCGAAAGGAAAAGGTCCCGTGACCACCGAGGCCGCTCAGTTGTCGCCGATGTCGTCTCCCGACGGGCGCAGGTCGAGTTCGAAGGTCCACGCGGTGCTCGGCTGCCGCGCGAGGGCCACATAGCTCGCCGCGATGTCTTCTGGCAAGAGCGCCGCCTCATCTGGCCCAAGATAGCTCGCCGAGTGCGGCGTGTGGATGACGCCGTCCACCACGACATGCGCCACATGGATCCCCTGCGAGGCGGCGCGCGAGCGACATGGCAAGGCCTCGCAAGCCGAACTTGGCCACCGCGAACGCCGGTGCGCGAGCGGGCGCCCGTAGCGCCGAGGTGGCCCCTGTGAACAGGATCGTCCCGCGACCGCGCTCGAGCATACCGGGTAGAACTGCCCGCGCATGCAGGAAGGCACCGTACGGTCCTGCTTCATAGGCGGCGCGGAAATCGGCGGGGTCAACTTCCTGAACGTCGCCAGGCACCATGTTGCCGGCGTTGTAGACAAGTACTCCGATCGGCCCGAGCCTCTCGGACGCTCGAGCGACGGCGGCGGCCACTCCGGCCTCATCCGCTGCGTCATAGCGCAGGGCGAGCGCCTCGAGTCCCTCGCGACGCAAACCTTCGGCAAACGACGCGGGCGCATCCGAGCGTCCCGTCAGCCCGACCGGCCAGCCAGAGCGCGCGAAGGCCACGCCGAGAGCCTGGCCGAGTCCCGGCCCTGCTCCGACGATCAACGCGGACTCCTTGTCTCGCATCGTCATCCCCCCGGCGGGACGTTCCGCAGCCTGCCGGAGGTTCCCTGCCATCTAGAGTCCGGCTATCAGTTCCCGTGCCTCGCGGGTCAGCGTCTCACGGTCTTCCGGGTGCGCAATGGCGATCATGCGCCAGGCGCGCTCCTCGATCGTGGCGCCCTTGAGTTCCGCGACGCCGTACTCCGTCACGACGTACTGGACGTGGTTGCGCGTGGTGGTCACGGCCGCGCCGCGGCGTAGCGAAGCCACGATGCGCGGCTCGCCACGGCCCGTGCGCGCCGGGAGCGCGATGATCGAACGGCCCTCCGGCGCCAGGCTGGCGCCGCGGACGAAGTCCATCTGCCCGCCTACCCCCGAGACGACGTGCGGCCCGATCGCCTCTGCCGCAACCTGGCCCGTGATGTCGACCTCGACGGCGGAGTTCACAGACACCATGCGCGGGTTGCGCCTGATCACCGCCGTGTCGTTCGTGTAGTCGACGCCGTGCAGCGAAACCGCGGGGTTGTCGGAGACGAAGTCGTAGAGCTCCCTGCTGCCGAGGGCGAAACTCGCGACGATCTTGCCCGGGTCGGTGACCTTGTAGCGGCCCGTGATGACGCCCTGCGCGGCCAGGTGGCGCACACCGTCCGACATCATCTCGGTGTGCACGCCGAGATCCTGGTGGCCCTCGAGCGAGCGCATCACCGCGTCGGGGACGCGGCCGATGCCGATCTGCAAGCAGGCGCGGTCCGGCACGAGATCGGCGACCAGGCGGCCGATCGCCACCATCGCCTCGTCCACGGGACGTTCCGGCAGGACCGACAGCGGCTCGTCCACCGCGACCGCAACCGTGATGCGGTCCACGGGGATGCATGCGTCACCGAGGACGCGCGGCACCTGAGGGTTGACCTGCGCGATCACGATGTCGGCCTGCTCGATTGCCGTCAGGGTGGCGTCGATCGACGGCCCCAGGCTGACAAAGCCGTGCCGGTCGGGCGGGCTCACGTTGATGAGCGCCACATGCGGCCGCGTCTCGGGCTGTGAGAGGTACCACGGGACGTCGGAGAGGAAGAGGGGGATGTAGGAGGCGTCACCGCGGCGCACGGCAGCGCGCAGGTTCGGCCCGACGAAGAGAGAGACGTCGTGCACATGGCCGAGACAGGCGCCCTCAACCCATGGCGCAGGGCCCTCGAGGTGCATGTGCACCAGGGTCACGTCCTCAAGCTCGGGACCTCGTCTCGTCATCGCCTGCAACAGGCTGAGAGGGGTCGCCGCCGTACCCTGCACATAGACGCGCATGCCGCTCCGGATCAGCTGCATGGCCTGGTCCATGGAGACCATCTCGAACATTGTCGTTATCCACACCCCGCCCGATCGTTTAGGGCCTTCCCGAGTATAGCGAAGCCGTCCGGCGCGGCAAGCCGCCGACCGGCCCCAGTCTCGAGCCCAGATGCGAGCCGCGGCGACGTGCGTTCGGAACGTCCGTAGGACCACGGCCCATCTCGTCCTTGGTGACCGGCGCATCCGGAATGCGAAACCTCTCGGCCCCGCAGCCGGACATCGCACGCGAACGGCCGACGGGCACCTGTCGCGCAAGGTCTCTGCCCGCAGGCGGCAGGATGCTCCCGAGCCTCTCGAGAACGCCCTCCCATCACGCAGGAGGCGGGTGCATGTCTTGTCCATGTCGCGCTCCCCGGCCTGGCGCTCGCACGATGTGCTGGCCATAGCCTTCTCGGCCTTCTTCGCGGATCTCGGCTACCAGGCAGTGCTCGCGGGCTTTCCGCTCTTCCTGGTGCTTTACCTGCACGCCCCGGTCTGGCTCTTCGGCCTCGCCACGGCCCTGAGCTACGGCGGCGGCGCGATCGTCGCATATCTCGGCGGCCTGCTCGGCGACCGCACCGGTCACCGCCGTCTGGCGCTCTGGGGCAACGCCTTCATTCCGCTGCTCTCGCTCTCCGCCCTCGTACCGGCGGCGGCTCCCGCGGTCCTGCTCCTGACCCTGGGCTGGTGGGCGCGCAACCTGCGCACGCCGTCACGCCGGGTCATGCTCGCCCGCATCGTGCCTTCACCCGACCACGGCGCGGCCTTCGGCTTCCTCCACGCCCTCGACATCGGCGGCGCCATGCTGGCGGCCGCCTATGTGCTGATAGCGGTGCTCGGGCACCTTGCCTGGAGCTGGGTCTTCCTCGCGACCGCCTTGCCTCTGGCAGCGTCCACCTTCGCTCTCAGCCGCACCAGCGAGCTGCCACAGACATCGCCTGCACGGCCCGCGACCGAGGCTTCGGAGCGCCCCGCGGCGGGACTGCGTACGCTGCTCGTCGCCGCGGCGCTCTACGGCTTCAGTTCCTATAGTGTCGGCTTCCCAATCCTCACCGTCGCCCAGGGCCTGCACGCGCCCGCGGCCGGTGTGGCCGCGTTCCTGGTGCTTCAGGGCGTGTCCGCCGCCACCGGCTACCTTCTCGGTGGCCGGCTCGGGCGCACGCTCGCGATGCGCTACCGCAATCTGGCCCTGTTCGGCTACCTTGCGGCAGGTCTCGGATCGGCCGTCATCGCCGCTTCCTATATCCTGCATCTCGGTCTGCCGCTGCTCTTCCCAGGCATCGTCCTGATCGGCTTCGCCCTCGCCAGCGTAGAGACGCTCGAGCCGTCCCTGATCGCCATGCTCGGTCCGCAGGGCGCTGCCGGCCGCGGCTTCGGCTCGCTGTCCGCGGCGCGGGCCGCCGGCCTCTTCATCGCGAATCTCATGCTCGGCCTGCTCTACACACTCGGTGCAGCCTACGCCTACGGCTACGCCGCTCTGGTGGCGCTCGCCGCCGCGCTCGTGCTCCTGCTCGCCTTGCCCAGCGTGCAGCGACTCGCCGCCTAGACCAACTGGCGTGGCCCAGCCGCAGGCACTGGCAGGACGGAACCGAGGGGAAGGCGGGCCAGGATCTCGTCCAGGTCTTCGCCCGTCACGATCAGGCCATGGCGCTCGATGCCGATGACCGCATGCACGGGGTCCTCGGATGCCTGCACGAGCGCGGCCACAGACTGCGCCCGCTCGAGGCTGCCGCGCGCGTAATCCGGTGCCAGCGCCTGTACGCCGTCGATCCAGAGATGCAGATGCACGATCGCGCCTACCCCTGGATGGGCGCTGTAGATGAGGTGATGCGTCAGGGCGTCGGCAGACACCCGGTGCGGGCGGACGCCAGGCGGTATCGAGACCAGCAGGGCGCGGCTCGTGGCATCGTATCCTTTGACGAGTTCGAGGTCCCGGCCCACGACCTCGAGATGCAGCCAGTCGACGCCGCTCGTCGACATCCAGAACCTGCGCTCATCCTGGCGCACGCTCAGGTTGCCGTAGGACCGGCGGCTACCCTGGAAGACCCGCTCGAGATGCCGCCGATCTTGATGTGACAGGTAATCGCCAGGCGGGGGACCCGAGGCGAGTCCCCCCGCCCGCGCCAGTGCGTGTGCGGCGCGCCGCATCGGTGGCAGGGCGCTCCCCCCGTCGCGGAGTTCCGCTTCAAGATCGCGGTCAAAGATGTTGTCGAGCACCAGTCTTACGTCCACGAGCCGCACGCGGTCGACGACCTGATGGAAGAGTCTCGGGCTCCAGGCCGGCGCGGCGATGCGTTCCAGCGTGCGGTCCGTGGAGCGCACGTAGATGTCCGGCGCCTCCTCGGCGCCGGCCACCACGATGACGAGACTGGCAAGCGAGCGCAGGAGCCACTGGTGCGCGAAATCGTCGAGGTGCTCAGGCGGGCGAGCCTGTCTGAGCAGGGCGACGACGCTGACGGCGCTGTCCGGACGGTGGTAGGTTTTGGGCGCGAGCGGGTCCACATGCACGAGGACCACCCGCGCACCACGCTCAGAGATCTGAACGCGCCGGTGACCGGCCGCTTCGAGCGCTGTCGCCAAGGCCTCGTCGAAGCGCACCATGCAGAGATCCCATGCGCTGCCATGGAAGGCGAAGTCCAAGTCGCAGCACCCCCCAAAGACCGCTCCCTCTGAAAGCCAAGTTTGCGGTTGTCGCGTGGATCCCTCGCAGTCATGGCCCCTCGGACGAAAGTAGGACCAAACGGCCCCATCGCTCCCGGCCCGTAAGTAGATCGGGTCACGGTTCCGCTGGATCCTAGGGACCATCCATGATGCGCGACAGGTTCTTATGCAATTCCGACATCCGACAAAGGACTTCGTTTCACCCTGGCGAAAGTGGGCGCAATCTGCCTGGAGGAGGTGGGTCGTTGCAGTCGTTCCATATTCCGCGCGATGCGGCGCACTTCACGTGGAACCGTGAGGAGAGGCCACGGGCTGTGGTGGATGCCGGCGCCACGGTGCGTCTGGAGGTGGCGAACGCGTCCGGCGGCCAGTTCGGACGGGACGCCACCGTGGCGGATGTCGCCGCCCTCGATTTCGCACGCGTCAATCCAGTCACGGGACCAGTCGAGGTGCGCGGGGCGGAACCGGGCGATGCCCTGGTGGTCGAGATCCTCTCGGTCGATCTCGATACCTGGGGCTGGACGGCCAACATTCCAGGCTTCGGACTGCTCGCCGATGTCTTCAAGGAGCCGCACCTGCGCATCTCGCGGGTGGGAGAGAGCCGAGCCGAGATCCTGCCGGGACTTCGTCTCCCCGTGGTGCCGTTCATCGGCACGATCGGTCTTGCGCCAGCGGCGTTCGGCGATCACCCCATCGTCCCGCCAGGTGCCCAGGGCGGCAACATGGACATTCGCCACCTGACCCCTGGGGCGACGCTCTTCCTGCCCGTGGCCGTCGAGGGTGCGCTGCTCTCGCTCGGGGACACGCACGCGGCCCAGGGCGACGGCGAGGTTTGCGGCACCGCGATCGAGACCAGTTCCGAAGTCACTTTGCGCGTCCACCTGCTCAAGCAGCGGCGGCTGCGCTTCCCCATGCTCGAGACCCATCCCGTCTCCCTGCGCTCCGGGCGGGCCCTCGTCACCACCGGCATCGGCCCGGACCTCTTCCAGGCGGCGCGCGACGCGACGCTGGGCATGGTGGAGGAGGTCGGGCGCCGGGCTGGACTCGATCCGATCGACGCCTATCTTCTCGCGTCGGTCGCCGGCGACCTCAAGATCTCGGAGATCGTCGACCAGCCGAACTGGGTCGTCTCGATGCACCTCGATCTCGACACGCTGTCCGGCGGCGCCTGAGGACGAGGACAAGCGAAGAGGCACGCCTCGATACGGACCTTCAAGGACGAGCTTGTGTGAGTGGTCTGCGCCGCGAGCTCGGCATCTGGGAGACAGCCGCGCTTTCATGGTAGAGCCCGGCGCCTTCTTCCAGACCTTTCTCGGCCTTCTCGGCGTCCAGCTGCCATGGATCGTGCCGGCGCTGGTGGCAGGCGTATCATCTGGCTCCTCGCCTTCCGCGACGTACATCTGTCGGCGCGTCACCATGGTCTTCGAGGGCGCCTCGATCGTGCTCCTCCTGGTCCTGGCCGGGATCATCCTGGCCAGGGGCGGGGCCCACAGGCTCACGCCGCAGCCCTTCGCGTAAGAGCGGCCTCTCGGCCGTCGCGCTCGCGAGCGTCTTCGGCTTCTTCTCCTTCGCCGGTATTGAGGGCGCGGCCACCCTGGGCGAGGAGACTTCGAACGCGAGGCGTCTCATTCCGCGGGCGCTCTTCTTCCCGACTCCCTGACGGGGGCGTTCTACCACCTGATCACTCCACCCAATCGGAGGACTTCGCCTCACGCGCCTTGGACAGCCCCCAGCCCCGCCACCAGACGCCCTACGTGCCTCTCGCCGTCGTGGTGGTGCTCGCCTGCCTCGTGAACATCGCCCTCGCGGGCCAAGTTCGCTCCGGAGGCAGTTCCCGAGCCAGGAGCTCCAGGCGCGCGAAAACGAGGCGCGGCCCCCACGGGGTCGCGCCTCGTTTCCTGCTGTACGGCAGCTCAGAAGCCCAGTTCCTGCCGCACCTCCGCAGCCGACACGATCGTGGCGAAGCCCGTCATCGCGGCGAGTGTGCCGCGCTGCACCTCTTCCGCCGGCACCTTCTCGCCGCGCAGGAGGAGATCCCGCGTGGCGGTGGCGTCCGAGGTGAAGAGGACCCGCAGCCCGCGTTCTTTCGCCTGGCGCGTTGTCGTGTCGCAGCAGTGCTGGGTCTGGAAGCCCGTGATGACCACCGCGTCCACGCCTGCCCGGCGCAGGTACGCCTCGAGCGGGGTCTGGCTGAAAGCCCCTGGGTAATGCTTCTTCACGACAGGTTCGCCCGGAAGGACCGTGAGGTCGGGATGCATCTTCACACCCTCGGAACCGGCGCGGAAGTCTGACGCGTCAGGGTCGAGAGCCTCGTGCACGACATGGAGAACCGGTAGGCCCGCGGCGCGAAAGGCCGCCAGGAGATCCTGAATCTTGGCGATGGCCTCGGACCCGCCCTTGACCACCAGTCCGCCCACCGGGGCGAAATACTCCTGCTGCGCGTCGATGACCAGAAGTGCAGCGCGCAAAAAGGTCCCCTCCTAACCGGTTTGACTCCATTGTAGGGCCAAGGTGGCCGCCTGTCCCTCGCCAACCGTGCCATGCCGGAATCGTCCCGCCCTAGGCCGGCGGCGGAACGCAAGACAGCGGTCAGCCGCCTGCCACCCGGCGGCCGTGCGCATCCAGGGGCGCCATGGGCCCGAGGTCACGGGCGCGCGTCGCACATCCCGATGCGCGGGGCACGGGTGCTCAGCGACTGCACAAGTGTCAGCCCGTGCCGGGCATACCACGATAGCATCGTGCCCCACCCGGCTGCCAGCGGCACATGCCCGCCGCCCACGAACACCAGCTGGACGTGCTTGTCGCGAACGCTCAGAATCTGGGCGGTCCACTGGGCGATCTCCGGCAACACGGTGGTGTCCTGCGTGCCCGCGATGATGAGAATCGGCAAGTGCACGTCGTAGGCCTGCGTGGCCCACGTCGGACTGTTGAAGAGCGCCGGGCTGAAGAGCACCGCCCCTCGCAGGTGTTGGTCTCGCTCGGCCAAGTAGACGGCCACACCTCCACCCATGGACTCGCCCAGAAGGTACGTGGCATGCGCCTTGATCCTGAGACCGCAGATTTGCCGCAGGGCCGCCATGCCATTCAGCGCATCCGAGGCGTTTGGTCCGAGCGTCTGGACCGTGCCGTCACTCGGCCCATAGCCCGCGTAGTTGGGCAGGAAGACGATCGCCTTGTAGGAAGCCCACTGCGATGCGGTGACAGGTGAGTCGGAGGCCCACAAGGGGCCGGCGTAATTGTCGTGATGATAGGGTTCGGCGTAGAGCCAGCCACCGTGCAGGAGCACGAGCAGGGGGAACGGGCCTTTGCCCGAAGGCACGTCGAGATATCCCTGCACCAGGACTCCTCGGCTCCAGTACTTGAGGCTGTACACGCTGACGCCCGGTATGCCGTACTCCGGCACATCCACCGCTGTCAGCGACGCGAGCAGGCCGTCGCGCCGGGTGGACCTGACAAGGGACCCGAGCGATCCCGAAATTCTCGCGCTGGCTCCAAACGAAGCCCCCAGAAGAATGACCGCCGCGGCCAACGCCGTGGCCACGCGCCGCGTGCCTTCGCGCAACCCCGTCACCCTCGCTTCCGTCCGAGGCGCCTCTTCCCCACCGGCGCCGGCCAGGCATGCCGGAGCCATCGCATCGGTGCACCTATGGCCTGCTCACGCCCCACATCCTCTCAGGGAGGGCCGCCACGCAAGTAGGGCTGCACGTAGGCCTCAAGCTCGCCCAATCTCGGGGCGCGATCCTCGATGTCGCCCCGTGCGCCGTAGACGCGCAGGCGCAGATATTCGCCCCAGACGCGGGCGCGCCCGACGGCTGTCTCTGGCCATGCGCGGCGGTCAATCAGCACTCCGCGCACCACGGCGTCGAACGTGTAGGGAACGATGTCGATGCCGACCCCGAGCCATTTGGCGAGCGTGGCCTGCTGCCGCCCGGCGCCGAGGCTCTTGCCGACGAACATGAGGCTCCGGATCCTCGAGAAGTCGAAGACGTCCAGCGCAAAGCGCACATTCTCAAGCGAATTGCGGGATCGGTCCTCGCACGAGATGCAATCCTTGGGCACGCCGCCCCTGACCAGTTCCCTCAGGATGACGCGCGATTCCGGCGTGTCCCCCCAGATCCAGCCCGGATGCTTCAGCGCCCCAGGCTTCACGCCTCCTGTTACCACGATGTGCGGGGCGTAGCCGAGGCGGTAGGCCCGCAAGGCCGTCCGCCAGTGGCCGGGATCCGTGCCTCCGAACACGAACAGCGCATCGCATGCCCGGGGCCCTACCTCGTCCAGAAAGACCGCTCTCGTGAGCTCGCCAACGTGTGCCACCAGTTCGGGTGGCACTTGAGGTTCCTTTGCTAGGTCCGCGTCGTCACCCCCGGTGACAATCCATCCATGGCGTCTCGGGCGGCGGATAGCGCTGCACCAGGCGTTTGTCAGGACCAGGGCCAGGAGAACCTGAGTCCGTGGGAGACGAACCAAGCCGCTTCCGCCCGCTCCACAGCCGCGGACTGCGGGGCGTGTCCGCCTGGGAAGAACCGGATCTCCACCTGGTCGTCGTACCGCTTGAGTCCCGTGGCCATGGTCTCGAGCAGGGCCGGTGGGAATCCGGGGTCCTTCGCACCGCCGATGATCAGAACCGGGATGTGGATCGAGCTGTACGCGTACGAGTTCTCCTGATACCACTTCGCCGTAAGGTTCTTGCCGTACTGGCTGAGCATCGTGGCGTAGTCGGTCAGGTCACCCGAGGTGAGGGCGTCCTGCGGCTGGGCGTCCATCCACTCCATCATGGCCACAGGGCCGGCATAGGGACTCACGAGTTCCGCCGCGCGCACATTCCGATCATGCGCCGCCAGGATCATGGCGACGTCCCCGCCCATCGAGAAGCCCCAAAGGTAGGTGGCGTCAGCCAAGATATGCAGCCCCGAGATCTGCCGCAGAGCGCTGAGGCCGTTCACGACATCGCGATAGTTCTGGTACGGGTCCCCGGGCGTGCCCTGGCTCTGCCCGTAGCCGCCGTAATTGGGCAGGAAGGAGATCGCATGGGCGGTCGCTATGCCTGCGGCAATGGAGGGATCAATCGTAGGGTATCCCGTATAGTGCACCGGATCGCCGCTGAAGATCTCCCCGCCATGCAGCTCCACGAGCAGCGGAAAGGGACCCTTGCCTGCAGGCACATCCAGATAGGCCTGGCAGCGCAGGCCCCGACTCCAGTAGACGAGGCTGAGGACCTTGAGTCCCTTGGGCAGGTGGCGGGCAACCGACGCGGGCAGCGACACCGGCTTCAGACCGATAGGTTCCCCGTCCACCTTCGTCGCCAGGTGCGGCAGGCTGAGGCCGTCGGTGCTGCCCCGGGCAGAAGACGGCTGAGAGGAACAGCCTCCAAGCAGAACTACGGCAGCGATGAGCAGGGACACCGCAGCGAGCGCTTTGCGGATGGTACCGCCAGCCATCTCGTCACACCTCACAAGCAGAGCGCCAGATGTACATTAGTTCCACTCTATCCCACTTATTCCTCCCCTCAATTGTCTCGCTCTGCGCCGCGCTCGCGCGAACGAAGACACCCGCCACGGCCTGGCCATGGCGGGGCAGGCCTGCCTCGCCGCCGATTGCGCTCCTCTCGACAACGTCATGGATCAGCAAAGCCAAAGGGACGCCCCACGAGAGCGCCCCCTGAGCTGCTATCCGCCTAGGGATCCATTGAAAAACGGGTTTTGAGCGTGGTTGCGATGCGTGAGGGTCGGGTTGGTTGGGTTAACGTGGGAGGTTGGGGGTGGGGCTAGGTGAGTCGAGGTGTGCTCGGGTCCCTTGGCCCCTCTCCGATCTCGCTTTTCTTGGGCCCTACCGCCTCTTGGGCAGACGGGGGCCCGGGGTTGAGGTCAGGTGCTCACGGCGAAGGCCCCCACTCGCGCCAGCTCCTCGATGTTCTGGACCACGCCGACGAGCAGGAGTTGGAATGCGGTCTTGGCCAGGCCGAAGTAACGGCCGACGCGTCCGCCGTGTGCAGTCATGAGCCGGTTGCAGTGCTCGACGCGGCTGCGCTCGCGGTAGTGCTCCTGGAACTCGGGCCGCCGCTGGCGCGCACGCTCAGCCTGTCGCACCGCCTCGTCCGCTGCGACACTGAGATGCCTCGGTCCCTGGCGCTCGCCTACGCACTGGGCGCGCAGCGGGCAGGCAGCACAGGTCACCTGCGGGAAGACGGCCTGGGAACGGCCCTTGGAGGCAGGGTCCCGCCGCTCCGGAATGGCCGCCGTGTGTCCCGCCGGACACGTCACGGTGC
>DAIBJA010000039.1 GCA_027420455.1 Clostridia bacterium
CTTCCTCGACCGTCGCCGCGAGGGCTGGTCCTTCATCTCGACCGGCGTCGCCATTCTGCTCGTGGTGGCCTCGGTCTTCCTGACGCTCTTCCCCCGCGTCATGGTCTCGAGCCTCAACCCGAAGTGGGACCTCACGGTCTATAACGCGTCGTCGAATCCGTACAGCCTCCACGTGATGACCATCGTGGCCTTCACCGCGCTGCCGATCGTGCTCGCGTATCTCGCCTGGACGTACTGGATCTTCCGCAGGCGCACGTCGATCAAGCAGGTCATGCACTACTGAGCTGCGGGGTCGGAAAGGGGGGGCCACGGTGGTGAAGCGGATCCTCCGCGAGGCGGTGTCCGGCAGGACGCTCCTCGCGGCCACGATCGCGCTCGCGATCGTCGGCGGTCTCCTGGTGGTCGCCCAGGCGGTGACGACGGCGAACATCGTCGCCGGAGCCTTCCTCGGCGGCAAGGGGCTAGCCGAGCTCGGGAGGCCCCTGGTCGCGCTCGGCGCCATCGCGGTGCTGCGCGCCGGGTTCACCTACCTGCGCCAACTGGCCGCGGACGGCTTCTCGGCACGGGTGCGCGAAGATCTGCGCAGCCGCCTCTTCGCACGCGTCCTCGCCTTGGGACCGGTCGGGGTGAGCGGTGAGCGCACGGGCGAGCTGATCGCGACGTCTCTCGACGGCGTCGAGGGGCTCGACCCCTACCTCGCGCACTATCTGCCTCAGACCGCTCTTGCGGCACTCATTCCCCTGACCGTGCTCGTGGCCGTCCTCCTGCAGAATCTCCTGGCCGGTGCGATCCTCGCCGTGACGGCGGGCCTTCTGCCCTACTTCATGATCCTGCTCGGCCGAGCGGCCGAGCAGCGCACGAAACGGCAGTGGCGGCTGCTGCAGATGCTTTCGGGACACTTTCTCGACGTGGTGCGCGGCATGCGCACGCTGCAGCTCTTCGGCCGCAGCCGACGTCAGGTGGAGATCATCCGCCAGGTCAGCGAGGCCCATCGCTGCGCGACGCTCGACACCCTCAAGATCGCGTTCCTGTCCGCATTCGCCCTCGAGCTGCTCGCCTCGCTCTCCACGGGCCTCGTCGCCGTCGCGATCAGCTTCGGCCTGCTCGGCGGCACGCTGCACCTTGCGGCGGGCCTCGCGATCCTCATTCTCGTTCCCGAGTTCTACCTGCCGCTGAGGGGCCTCGGCAGCGACTTCCACGCCGGCTTGGCGGGAGCGGTCGCCGCGGAGCGCATCTTCGATCTCTTGGATGGACCCGCCGCGGCCGGCGCGAGCGGCACGCGGCGCCTGCCCCAAGGGACACCGCTCGAGATCCGTCTGCAGCACGTCACCTACAGCTATCCCGGCAGCGCGAAGCCGGCGCTCGCTGGGCTCGATCTCGCCTGGCGCCCGGGCGAGACACTTGCGGTGGTCGGGCCATCCGGGGCCGGCAAGTCGACGCTCCTGCGCCTGCTGCTCGGGTTCGCTGTGCCGGATGGCGGCGAGATTCTCGTGGACGGCGTGCCACTGCGCTCGCTCGACCTCGACTGGTGGCGACGTCAGATCGCCTACGTGCCCCAGCAGCCGACCCTGTTCGAGGGCAGCGTCGCGGACAACATCGCCTTGGGGCGACCGGGCGCATCGCGGCAGGAGATCGAATCCGCCGCCCGCGTGGCGCGGGCCCACGACTTCATCCTCGGTTTGCCGGAGGGCTACCAGACGCAGGTGGGCGACGGGCAGACGGCCCTCAGCCAGGGTGAGCGCCAGCGCATCGCCCTCGCGCGGGCGCTTTGCAGCGGGGCGTCGCTCCTGCTGCTCGACGAACCGACGGCGTCGCTCGACGCGGAGTCCGACGCTGCGGTCTCGGCGGCCATCGCCGACCTGGCGCGAGGGTACCGCGCCGTAATCGTGGCGCATCGGCTCTCCACCGCGGAACGGGCTTCCCGCATCGCCGTGCTCGCCGCGGGCAGCGTCGCGGAGGAAGGCACCCCCGAGGAGCTTCGCCGCCACGGCGTGATCTATCGCAGCCTCCTGCGCTCCTACTACGCACTCGCGGAGGTGCGGTAGATGGCGAGGCTCGTGCGTTTCCTGCGACCACATCTGGGACTCGCTCTCCTCGCGCTCCTGCTTTCCTTTCTTGCCGTGGCGTCGCAGGTGGGCCTGATCGGCACGTCGGCCTACCTCATCAGCCGTGCGGCGCTGCGGCCATCGACGATCCTCCTGCTCATGGTGCCGATCGTCGGCGTGCAGTTTTTCAGCATCGGACGTTCGTCCTTCCGCTACCTGGAGCGCCTCGCGTCGCACGACGTAACCTTCCGGCTGCTTAGGGACCTCAGGGTCTGGTTCTACGCGCGCCTCGAGGCCATGCCGCCCGAGGTCCTGGGACGCTTCCACAGCGCGGACCTCCTGAGCCGTGCGGTGCACGACATCGACAGCCTGCAGGACTTCTACCTGCGGGCCTTGGCGCCGCCGATCGTCCTCCTGCTGACGGCCGTCCTCGTGTGGCTCGTCGTCCGGCCGATGGCGCCGCAGCTCGCCTGGCTGCTCGCGGCGGCGCTGCTACTCTCAAGCCTGCCGGCCCTCTGGCAGGCCCGGCTCGGACGGCACCTCGGCGGCGCCGTGCTGCGGGAGCGGGGGCGGCTCGCCGCCACCTTGGCGGACGGCGTGCGCGGTATGAGCGAGCTCGCGGCCTATGGCGCGGGCGAGGCGTATCAGGCGAGGCTCCGAACTTCCCAGAGGCGTCTTCTCGCGGCCCAGCTCCGTCTGAGACGCGCCGCGGCCCTGGCTGGCGCCCTGATCGGACTGCTTGGCAATCTTGCCATGCTTGCCGCGCTCGTCCTGACGATTCCCCTGGTGCGGGCGGGGCGCCTGCCCGGCTGGGACCTCGCGGTCGTGGCCCTCGTCGCGCTCGCCGCGTTCGAGGCTGCGGTGCCTCTGCCGCAGTCGTTTCAGGCCCTGGGGCAGTGTCTCGCGGCGGGCCGGCGCATCTTCGACCTGGCCAATCCGCCCGACCAGGCGGACGAGCGACAGACCGGCGCCTTGGCGCAGAACTCGCTGATCGAGGTGAAGGGGCTCACGGTGCGGTACCCGGGCACCAAAGCCGCGGCGCTCGAGGACGTGGACCTAACGCTGGCGCCCGGGCGGCATGTCGCGGTGGTGGGGGTGAGCGGCGCCGGCAAGACGACCCTGATCGGCGCCTTGACAGGGTTCGTGCCCCTGAGCGGTTGCTCCGTGCGCTTGGGGGGCGTGCCGATCACCGAGATCTCGAGGCAAGACCTCTGGGCGCAGTCGGTGGTGATCAGCCAGGACACGTGGCTTTTCAACGTGAGTCTCAAAGAGAACGTTCGTCTTGGACGCCCGGATGCGACCGACGAGGACGTGCGGGCAGCGCTCGAGGCCGTGCGGCTCGGTCCCTTGCTCGCCTCCCTCCCGGACGGCATGGACACGGTCGTGGGCGAGCAGGGCATGCGTCTCTCCGGTGGCGAGCGCCAACGGGTGGCGATCGCCAGGGCGATGCTGAAGGATGCTCCCGTGCTGCTGCTCGACGAGCCCACCGAGGGACTCGATGCGGTGACGGAGGAAGGCGTTCTGCAGGAACTGCTTGAACTCGCCAAGGGCCGCACGTTATTGCTGGTGACGCACCGTCTGGTGGGGCTCGAGACCATGGACGAGATTCTGGTCATGTCGCGTGGTCGCGTGGTGGAGCGGGGCACGCACGGGGAGCTCCTGACGGCGCAAGGCCTCTACGCGCATTTCTTCCGGTTGCAGTCCGACCTTCTGCAGGAAGCCTGACCCGAGGGCGGTCGCGCTCCCGGGGCGTGGCGGGTCAGGCGTGCAGATGCAGGCCGCCGCCAATGCGTGGGCGTTCCGCGTCTTCCCTGGGGGCGCGCGCCTTCGCCTTCGCCGGCTCGGCCCGAGGCAGGAGCCGGTAGCGGGCCACCAGCGTCGCAAGGATGGAGCCGGCCAGGGGCCCGATCACGTAGATCCAGAAGCTGTGAAGTCGCCGCTGACGCGCGGGGCCGAAGCTGCGGGCGGGGTTGATCGAGCCGCCGCTCAAGGGGGCTCCCCAGGATGCCCCCACTGCGAGGGCGGCCGCAACGGTGACGCCGGTCGTCAGCGGCTGGAACCGGTCGTTGAAGGTCATGGCGACGGCAAGCTGCAGGCCGAACGTGAGCAGGGCCTCGATCTCCGCGCCGCGTAAGCCGCCCCAGCCGGGATGGGCGATCGTCGCGCCGAGGTGGTCGACGTTGCCCAGGACGGCGAGCAGCACGAGACTGGCCGCGACGGCACCCGCGAGTTGCGCCGCGATGTACGGGGCGACGTCGCGCCCGCGCATCCTGCCGAGCAGATAGATGCCGATCGTCACGGCGGGATTGATGTTGCAACCGGAAACCGGACCGATCGTGTAGACGAGGCTCATGACGACCAGGAAGACCACGATGGGCACGTTGGCCGTGCTGTGGTGCAGGATGCTGTCGACCATGAGGGATCCCGTAACGGTGAGTACGAGCGTGAACGTGCCGACGAACTCCGCAAGGTATCTGCGCACGGGATGAACCTTCCTCCCCGAAGGTGATCTCCGGGCGTTCGACACCGCGAGGCCCCGCTGCGCGAAGGTCCCGGGCGGTAGCTCGGAGTGGTCCCGCTTTCAAGGTAGTGCCGGTGGTGGCATACGTCTAATATCTGCTTGCGCCGGGAGCTATCGGGTATGGCTATGGTTGAGGGGCGAGGCTGAGACGGGGCGAAACGGCGAAGTGGCACCCGGGTCCGCGCAGAACGCGACCAAGGCTAGGTTCCGCGGCGGCGCATCGCCCGGTCGCCAAAGGGGTGGCGTGGCAGGTCGCGGGCCAAAGCCTATACAGAACATAGTCATTTGTTATCTATAGCGTTGCACAATAGCAAGCCCCAGAGCCTTTCTCAAATGCTATAGTTCACCGCTCTGGCGCAGGAACCGGCAGGGGTATCGCGTATTCAAGCGGCTAGTTTCGGGACCGTTCGGATCCAGGGTGCGGACTGTCCGGCTCCGCCCTGCAGATCTGGCGGTTCACGGCAGGGGGTGACTCGGGAGTCCGGTCCGTGCACCTTTCCCGCAGATCTCCGGCCCGCTGTGCCGGTACTCTGGCTACTGTTAGGGGGAGCGGATCGAGTGTTTGCGCATTCGAGTTTTCTGCCCATTGCCGTCGGCTTCTTCGGCCTCGGTACGGGCTATTTCATCTGGGGAGGCCAGGCCCTGTTCGGCTACCCCGAGGCCAGCCCGGAAGTCAACAGGACGATGGGAATGTGGGGTTTCTGGATGCCGGGCTTCATGCAGTTTCTGACCGGCGTCTACCTGATGGTGGGCCTCACGTGGTTCAACGTATTCGGTTACGCGCCACCCCTTTACATGGCGGCACTGGCCTTCACCTCCTACGGTATCCACTGGTTCGCGATGGCGCACCGCCGCTTCATCGGCGTGAGCGACCAGCCGGACGCCTGGATGGGCATCACGTTCTTCTTCATCTCATCCCTGGGTGCGATCGTGTTCCAGGGCGCCGGCGACATTCCGGTGATGATCCTCTTCATCGGCCTCGCGCTCTTGTACCTCGCGGAGATCCCGACGCGCTTCGGCAAGTTCGCGGCGGGGCACAAGGTGGTCGGCTTGATCCAGTTTCTCCTCGGCATCTGGCTGATGTACCTCACCTACGGAGTCACGCTCAATACGACGCTCGGCTACCACTGGTGGGTGTAGCCTCCGATCACGGCGGCGCCGCGCACAGCCCTGTGCGCGGCGCCTTGCCATCTGCGCTATGCTGAAGCGGGGGAGTGGTGCGGCATGTCCGAGCCTGTGGCGATGATGGGTCCCGCGACCACGCGCCGACCGGTGCTGCGGATCGAGGGCGGCCAGGCGGACTGGATCATCGACGAGGTGGTCACCGAGCTGCCGCTGACGTTGATCGTCAACGATGTGGAGGTGGCGACGCTCGTCACGACGCCGAGCGACCTCGAAGACCTCGTCTACGGCTTTCTCGTGTCGGAGCAGGTCGTTCCCGGCGCCGAGGCGATCCGCGCGGTGGCGTTCGACGCGGAAGGCCAGGCGGCCCGCATCACGGCGGACGCGGCGGTGGAGGACGCGGGGGCGCGGATGTTCCAGCGCCGCTATGTGACCTCCTGCTGCGGCAAGGGCAGGGCCAGCATCTATTTCGAGAGCGACGCCTCGGCGATGACGCCTGTTGCGACCGGCCAGAAGGTGTCGGCGAGGACGGCGCTTGAGCTCCTGCAGCGCCTGCAGCAGCGGTCGGACATCTTCAGGCGCACAGGCGGGGTGCACAACGTCGCGCTCGCCACCGGGACCGGCGAGGTGCTGGCGGTGCGTGCCGACATCGGCAGGCACAACGCGCTCGACAAGCTTTACGGACATTGCTTGAGACAGCGCATCGCCACCTCGGACCTGATGGCGGTGCTCTCCGGCAGGATCTCGTCGGAGATCCTGCTCAAAGCGGCCAAGCTCGGCCTGCCGCTCGTGCTGTCGAAGTCCGCACCGACCGAACTCGCCCTGGCCCTGGCGGACGACATCGGCATCACCGTGATCGGGTTCGCACGCCAGGACCGCCTCAATGTCTATACGCACCCTGAACGGGTCCTCGTGTGAGTGGGGGGCAGGGCATGCTGCATGGCGTCGTGCTCTGCGGCGGAGCGAGCCGCCGGATGGGAACGCCGAAGGCGCTCCTGCCGTGGCGGGACGGGAACCTGCTCGGCCATGCCGTGCGCCGGCTGGCAGGCGCGGGGCTCGCGCCGCTCTGCGCCGGGCCGCAGGGCTGGGCCGACGGGCTCCCGTGCGACGTGATCGCGGACGACCTGCCGGACGCAGGGCCGCTCGGCGGGATCGGCGCTGCTCTCGCGCGCGGCGGCTGCTTCGTGCTCGCCGTCGACACGCCGCTTCTGACGCCCGATGAGATCCGGCGCCTCGTCTTGGCGGGCGACGGGCGACCGGAGGTGCTGCTGCCGGTGGTCGAGGGGCGACCCCAGCCCTTGGCGACGCTCTGGCCCGGAGATCTTCTGCCGGACCTGAGACGCTACCTGGGCGACGGCGGTCGGTCGGTGCTCGGCTTTCTCGCGCGGCGGCCAACCCTGGCTCTCGACGAGCCGGCGCTCGAGGGTATGGGCGTCGATCCGCGCCACCTCCAGGGCATGAACGACCCGCAGTCCTACCGGGCGCTGCTCGCAGAGGGCGAGGGAGGTACGACGCCGTGATCGTGGCACATATCGCCGGCTTTTCCGACGCGGGCAAGACCACGGTCTGCCTGAGGCTCGCCGCAGAGGCCAGGCGCCGCGGGCATGTGGTCGGCTACATCAAGCATCATCACGGCCCGCTCGACCGACCTGGCAGCGGCACCGACCGCCTGCGCGAGGCCGGGGTGGGGCAGCGCTGGCTCGTGGGCAGCGACGGCAGCCTGCACCTGGGCGGGACGGATGACCTCGACAGCCTGATCGGGGCCGCCAAGGCGGCTGGCTGCAATTTTCTCCTCGTGGAAGGTTTCAAGACCCAGGGCGGCGCGAAGTGCTGGCTGCGCCGGCACGCGGACGACGTGCCGCCCAAGGACGTGTCGGACGTGCGCCTCGACATGGAAGGCGCCGAGGCTCTTCGCCTGGGCGCCGGGGAACTCTGGCGGCGGATGCCCTTGCGCGACGTCTAGCCGCCGATGTGGAACATCTCGACCTTCTGGCCGCTGCCACGCCCGCGCAGCAGGCTCCTGAGCTCGGAGTAGCGGTCTTCGCGGGAGCCCCAGACCTGCTTCAGGGTCCCCAGGATCTCGTCGTCGCGGGCGCCGCCGCGGAGAAGTTCCCGGAGGTCCTTGCCGGATGTGCCGAAGAGGCAGGTGTAGAGGGTACCCTCGGGCGACAGCCGGGCTCTCGTGCAGGTTTGGCAGAAGGGCTGCGAGACCGAGGAGATGAACCCGATCTCGCCTTGGCCGTCCTTGTAGCCGTAGCGGGAGGCCACCTCGCCGTAGCGGCTCGGCTCGAGTGGCTCGAGCGGCCAGCGCTCGCCAATGCGGGCCATGATCTCGCGCGACGGCACGACGTCCTCGGGACGCCAGCCGTTCATGTTGCCGACGTCCATGTACTCGATGAAGCGCAGGACGTGCGGCGTATGCCGGAAGCGCTCCGCCATCGGCACGATGTCCTGGTCGTTCAGTCCGCGCCGCACGACCATGTTGAGCTTCACGGGCAGCCCTGCCGCCTCGGCGTGGTCGATCGCCTGGAGCACCTTCTCCACCGGGAAGCCGACGTCGTTCATCGCCTGGTAGGTCTCGTCGCTCAGCGAGTCGATGCTGATGGTGACGCGCCTGAGCCCTGCGTCCTTGAGGGCCTTGGCCTTCTTTGCCGTCAGCAGCGAACCGTTCGTCGTCACGGCGATGTCCTCGATGCCGGGCACCGCGACGAGCGCGGCGATCAGATCCTCGATGTGCGGGCGCAGCAGCGGTTCGCCACCCGTGAGGCGTAGCTTGCCGACGCCGAGCTGCGCGAAGAGGCGGACGAGGCGTTCGATCTCCTCGAACGTCAGGAGGCCGGCATGGTCGACAAAGCGGTACCGCGTGCCGAATACGGCCTTCGGCATGCAATAGACGCAGCGGAAATTGCAATGGTCCGTCAGGGAAATGCGCAGATCTCTGAGGGGCCGCCCGAGCATATCCGAAACTTGCGGCGCTTTGGGCCGCAGGTCATGATCCGACAAGACCTTCACTCCTGACGGCACCATACCTCTTTTGCGTGCGGACGGCCAGTGCAAGATGCCCGGCCAGCCGTCCTTCGTCAGGACAGAATCCATGTGCTGTCAGGCGGAGCCGTCGTTGCCCTGGGAGACCTCGCCGTGCCAAGCCTCGAGCCCTTCCGGGGAAATCTCGCGCTTCCAGACGGGCACGCGCAGCTTGATCTCCTCGATCACCTCGCGGCAGGCGGCGAACGCCTCGGCCCGATGCGCCGCGGCGGCCGCGATGCCGACCGACACCTCCTCGAGCTGCAGGGTGCCTGTGCGGTGGTAGACAGACACGCGGCAGCCGTGGCGACGCTCGGCCGCATCGACGATCTGCGCGAGTTCGCGTTCGGCCATCGCGTTGTAGGCCTCATAGTGGAGGGCAGCCGTGGGCTTGCCCTCGAACTCGTTGCGCACCGTGCCGAGAAAGACCGAGATGGCACCCTTGTCGGGGCCCGAAACGGCCGCGATCAGGCTGGCCACGTCGACGGGCTCCGGCCCGACCAGCGGCAGGCCCCCCGAGACCGGCGGAATGACCGCCACCTCATCGCCGTCCTGAAGTTCATCCCGCGGGTTCGCGTAGCCGGCGTTGCGGGCAAGCTGGAACTGTGGCACGGCGGCGCCCAGACGGGTGGCGAGCTCAGCACGCAGCGCCTCGACGGTGGTGCCGTCCGCCAACTCGACGTATTCCTCAGCCTTGCCGCGCACCGTGCGCGCATAGGCGAAATAGAGCAGCTTGATCCGCAAGTCCTACCTCCACTCGGCTAGTGTCTGCCAACAGCATAGCGGCCGCTGTGTTCCACGTCACGCGCTCGCGGGACCAAGGACATAGACGTTGAGCGTCTTGATGCCGAAATTGGCGGTCTGCTGCGCACTGCGATCGAAGTAGAGGTCGATGCGGTCGCCCACGATGGCGGATCCGGTGTCGGCCGCGAGCGCCGGTCCGTACCCGTCGACATAGAGGCGCGTGCCGAGCGGGATGACGCTCGGGTCCACAGCGACCATGCCGCGTACGAGCGGCATTCCGTTCCATGCCGCCGTGGCGCCCCAGGGCCCGTTCTGGGCGTAGCTGGCGTTGTAGGCGGTGGCCACGAGGCGAATGCGGCGCATGTAGCGGTAGGTGACGCCCCCGCGCACGAGATAGTGCACCGGCATGGTGCCCACAGCCACCTTGGCGGGCACGGGCCGACGCCTCAGCGCCCGGCTTTCCGGCAGGCGGCGAAGCAGGCTGTCCCGGCCCACCCGGGCCGGCGTGCGATGCACGACGATACCCTCCCGCCCTGCGGCGAGGACGCGTCTCTGGTCGCGGTAGAGGGTGGACTGCCGCTGCACCGTCTGGCCGGGTTGCAGCCGTTGGTACCGCTGCGCCGCGACAACGCTTCCCGCGCGCATGGGTTTGGCAGGTCCCGCGGCGGCGAGGCGCAGCTGACGCCACGCCGCCTCCTGCGCCGTCGCGGGGGGCGCACCAAGCAGGCTGGGCAAGGCCATGACGGCGATCGCCGGGACGATCCAGAGCCTTGAGCGGATGGTCATGACGCGCGCTTCCATCTCGTAGGACCTGAACCAGGCACGGTGAGAACCACCTCTCGCTGCGCTAGTCTTCACCGGCGAACGGGCAGGGATGCCCAGACCGGTCCAGCAACGGCGTCGCTGGCTTGGTTTCCTCGACGCGGGCAATTATAGTATCCTTGGCCAGGCCGGACATGACCCCATGCCTTGCCAGGTGCTTTCCGTCGCAGCTTGCAACCGGTGAACGCCGTTTGGAGGTGGACGCCGCGCGCCCGTCCCAAGGATCCGCCGATGGCGTGCTGCTGCTCTCCGCGATGTACGGGGAGGGGCATCGCCGTGCCGCCCAGGCCGTTGGCCTGGCGCTCGACGCGCTTCACCCGCCGCTTGTCCATTGGGAAGAGGACTATTTCGATTTTGTGGACCGGCGCCTCAACCGCCTGATTGCCCGCACCTACGTTCTCAGCGTCCGGCACGCCCCCATCGCGTGGCGCGCCTTCTATCGCGGCACGTCGCAGATCTCTCCGGATTCTCCGCTACAGCGATTCCTGAACAGTCTCGGGCGCCATCGCCTGCTCGAGCACGTGCAAACGCGCCAGCCGCGCGTCGTGCTCAATACCTTCCCGACGCCGGCGGGTGTCGTCTCCACCCTCAAGGAACGCGGACGCCTGGACGTGCCGAACCTCGTCGTCGTGACCGACTATACCGTCCATTCGCAGTGGCTGCACCAGCACGTGGACCGCTACTACGTCGGGTCGGAGGCGGTGCGCGAGGGACTCCTGCGGCGAGGGCTGCCGGACGAGAGCGTCCTCGTCACCGGCATCCCCGTTCACCCGAGGTTCGTCCAGCCACCGACGCGCGAGGAGGCCCTGCGCCATCTGGGCATCGACGACAGACCGACGGTGCTGGCCATGGCCGGCGCCTACGGCATGATCGGAGGCTTCCCGCGCATCGTGGAGGAACTGATGGCGGAGGACCTCGACTGCCAGATTCTCGCCGTGGCTGGCCGGGACCCGCAGTTGCGCGAGGCGCTCGGCCAGATCCCCGTCAAGGGGCGGACGAAGCTCGTCGTGTTCGGCTTCGTCCAGGAGATGGAATACCTCTATGCGGCGTGCGACTTCGTGTTCGGCAAGGCGGGCGGCCTGACGGTGACCGAGGCCCTCAGCTGCCACCGGCCGATGCTCATCTATCGTCCGATCCCCGGTCAGGAACAGGTCAACGCGGCCTATATCGAGAGCGCCGGGGCGGGCACCTGGGTGCGCCAGGCCGAGGATCTGCGCCAGGCCTTCCGTCGCATGTGCCAGGACCCAGGGCTGTGGAAGGGGCAGGCGGACGCGGCGCGCCGCATCGCACGGCCCAACGCGGCGGCCGACATCGCAAAGGACGTGGCGTATTGGCACGGCCGCTGAAGCTCGGACTCATCGTCCTTCTGGGCGAGTTCGTGCGCACGGGACTTCTCGTCACGGTCCTGCCGGCGCTCGCGACAGGCAGTTGGCACGTCGGACTGGAGGCGGCCGCCTGGGCGATCTCCATCCACTATCTCGTCGACACCATCGGACGCACGCCGGCTGGCTGGCTCGTCGACCGGTACGGCACGCGCAGGGTGCTGGCCGTCGGCATGGGCATCGCCTTCGTGGCGCTTGTGCTGCTGTTCGCGCTGGGTGGGCACCATGTGCCGCTCTATCTCCTCACTGGCCTCTACGGGGTAGGCACCGCGCCGCTCTGGCCGGCTACCGTCACCGAGGCCACCGGCGACAGGCTGCAGAGCACCGGCAGCGTCATGGGCTACGTCTTCGCCGCCTGGCTCGTCGGGGCAGGGCTTGGGCCCGTCCTGACGAACCTCGCGATACATGGCAGTTTCGTCTGGGGTTTCCTACTGCTCGTGGCGGGACAGGGAGCCGTCCTGTTCTGGGCTCCAGCGGTCACCGGCATCACGAGGCGCCTGCGGCGGCCGCAGACGCCGTGGCGTGCGCTCGGTCAGGCCCTCTGGCACGTGCGTCCGCTTCTGCCGGGCATGTTCGCGCAGACGCTGACCCTGGGACTCTTTCTGCCCATCCTGAACCTCTTCGCCCAGCGGGTCCTGCACCTGAACCCGCTCGCCTACGCGGAACTGCTGTTCGGTGCCGGCGGCGTGGCGGTGGTGCTGATGGTGCCGCTCGGCCGCATCTCGGACCGCGTCGGCGTCAAGGGGCCGCTGGCCATCGGCTTCACTCTGGCGGCCATCGCCGTGCTGCTGCTCGGCGGTGCCCGCACCTTCGACGCCGCGCTCGCCTTCGGATCGATGGCGGGTCTCGCCTACGCTTTCATCCTGCCGGCCTGGAACTCGCTGTTGGCGTCCGTGGCGCCGGGTGGGGCGGAAGGATCGCTGTGGGGCGTCTTCATGAGCGTCGAGGGTCTGGGACTTTCGGTGGGGCCGGTGATCGGCGCCCACGCCTGGCAGATGTACGGTGTGAAGGGCCCGTTCGCAGCGGCAGGCATCGTGCTCGTGGTGATGGCGGTCTTCTACATGTCCTACCCTCTGCAGCGCCTGCGGCGTCCTCCGCTCGGCGCGGCGGACTGAACGCAAGGAGGCCTGTGCGGTGGTGTGGCTGTGGCTTTTGGTGCTGATCGTCGCCATCTACTGGATCGTGCCGGAGCTCGCGCTGCATTACCTGCACCTGGGGCTGATCGCGTCGCCGCGCGTCGCCGAGGACTATATCGCCCTGACGTTCGACGACGGACCGGGTGCGGCGACGCAGGAGGTCCTCAAGGTCCTTGAGCGCCACGGCGCCAAGGGCACCTTCTTCCTGGTCGGGAGCGAGGCCGCGACGCATCGGGACCTGGCGGCGGGCATCGCCCGGGCGGGTCACGAGATCGCAAGCCACGGCAAGGTGCACCGCAGCGCATGGCTGCTCGGCCCCTGGGCCACGATGCGTCAGCTGCGCGACGGCAAGCGCATGGTGGCGGACGCCAGCGGCCAGGAGCCGAAGCTGATGCGCCCGCCTTGGGGCCACATGAACCTTCTCTTGCCTTTTGCCGCGAACGCGCAGCGGGAGACCGTCGCGCTCTGGTCGTATGACCCCGGCGACTGGCGCCCGGCGCAGGACCCCGGGAAGCTCGCCGACCGTATCGTGGCGCACCTGAGACCCGGCCAGGTCTACCTGCTGCACGACGCCGGCGGAGATGGACGGCTGCATACCGCGAAGGCGCTCGAGATCGCGTTGCCGCAGATCAGGGAGAAGGGCTACCAAGCGGTCACCCTGTCGGAACTGCTCTCGCACGAGGAGCGCCTGAGCTTTGGCCGGCGGGTTCTGCAGGCGGTCTGGGGTGTCTGGGAGCTCGGGTTCGAGCGGATCAATCGCATCGAGCGCATCGGGGACGTGCGCAGCGTGCTGCGGATCGGCCGGGTGACCTACCGGGGTCTCCCGGCGACGCTCAAGGATGGACGCATGGTCAAGGAAGGGGACGTGGTGGGTGAACTCCACTTCCGCAACCCCCAGCTCGCGGCGCTCGGGGCCATCCGCTCCTTGCCGCTCTTCGAACGCGCGATGCGCGAACTCGCGGTGCTCATCCAGGAGAGCCCCCGCTACCGAGACCTCGAGGTCTTCTTCGGCATCTCCGTCGCCTTCCGTGGGGTGCGCCGGTTCGGGTTCGAGGTGAAGGAGCTCGGCTTCACGCCCTGGCGCCGTTTCGTGACCGGCACCTACCTGCGCTGGGTCATGACGGTCTATCACCCGCAGGGACTCGATCGCCTGCACCACCGGCGCGACCAGCTCGAGCCCAAGGGCATCTTCATCACGCGGGAGACCATCCTGGCCCGCTACGGCGTCGGCGCGGCGCCGGAACACTCGGGGCCAGGAACTGAGGAGGAGTAGCGATGGCGGATTTGCGGATGCGCGACCTGCCGGCGCTGCATCGCCTGCTCGCGGCGGCGGACGTCGAGGAACTCTTCGGCCGGTACCCGCGGACGCGGGTGCGGGAAGCCCTGCGCGAGGTGCTGGCGGACCTGCGCCGACGCATCGAGCGGGGCGATCAGGTTCCTGCGTCCGCGATCGCCCCGGCGGCGATCGCGGAGGAGACCCGCAGGCGGCTCGACTATCTCGAAGACGGCTTGCGGCGCGTGATCAACGCCACCGGCGTCGTGCTGCACACGAACCTCGGGCGCGCCCCTCTCGCTCCGAGCGCTGCCAGGGCGGCCGCGGCTGCCGGGGGAGGGTACTCGGACCTCGAGTTCGATCGCGAAAGCGGACGGCGCGGCAGCCGGCAAGACCATCTCGAGAGCCTCCTAGGCCGTCTGACGGGCGCACCCGCCGCTCTGGTCGTGAACAACAACGCCGCCGCGGTCTTCCTCGTGCTGCGCACCTTCGCGGCGGGCCGCGAGACGGTGATCTCGCGCGGCGAGCTTGTGGAGATCGGCGGGTCGTTCCGCATCCCCGACGTGATGCGCGAGAGCGGCAGCCTGCTGCGCGAGGTGGGCACGACGAACCGCACGCATCTCAGGGATTACGAGCAGGCCATCGGAGCGGACACGGCCGCCCTGCTGCGCGTGCATCCCTCGAACTTCCGTCAGATCGGCTTCACGGCGAGGGTGGAGGGGGAGGAACTCGCGGCTCTCGCCCAGCGCTCCGGGGTGCTCTTCCTTGAAGACCTGGGGTCCGGCGCGCTGGTGCCGCTCGGCGACGAGCCGACGGTGGCGGCGGTGCTCGCCTCCGGTGCCGACCTCGTCACGATGAGCGGCGACAAGCTGCTCGGCGGGCCCCAGGCGGGCATCGTCCTGGGCCGCGGGGAACTGGTGGCGCAACTGCGGCGTGCCCCGCTCTACCGGGCCATGCGACCCGACAAGATGACGATCGCCGCGCTGGCCGAGACGCTGCGACTCTATCTCATGGAGGGGCCAGCGGCGGTACCCGCGCTGCGCATGCTCAGGGCGACGGAAGATGAGCTGAAGGCTGCCGCCCGCAGCTTGCGCCGCAAGTTGCGCCGGGCGGGCGTGCCATGCGAGTTGGTGGCCCTCGAAGGCCGCGCCGGCGGGGGATCGCTGCCCGAGACCACCTTGCCGTCCTGGGGCGTCGCCCTCGGAGGCGAGGATCTCGAGGGCCTGCACCAGCGCCTGCGCATCGGGCATCCGAGCGTGGTGGGACGTATCGAGGGCGAGCGCCTGCTGCTCGACGTACGCACCGTGCTGCCGGGAGAGGATGACGAGCTCGCAAAGGCGGTCGCCAGGGCGTATGCGCTGAACGCATAGGACTTGGTCCCTGGCGCGGCGGTATGCTACGGTCGCGCTGCACCGAAGGGAGTGACGTCCATGCACAAGCGCCTGACGACGCTGTCCTCGGCCTCGGGCTGAGGCTGCAAGCTGGGTCCGGCGGCGCTGGACCACGCACTGTCGTCCCTCGACCTCTCGTTTCCCGACCCGAGGCTCCTGCTCGGAGCGCGCGACGACGCCGGTGCCTACCTGATCGCCCCCGATCTCGCGATCCTGCAGACCGTCGACTTCTTCACGCCCGTCGTGGATGACCCCTACACGTTCGGCCAGGTGGCCGCCGCCAACGCGCTGTCCGACATCTACGCCATGGGCGGCGTGCCGCGCACGGTCTTGAACCTTGTCGCCTTCGACCCTGAACTGCACGGCGAGGACACGCTCGAGGCCATTCTCGCCGGCGGGCTTTCCAAGGTGCGGGAGTCCGGGGCCGTCCTCTTGGGCGGCCACACGGTCAAGGATCAGGAGCCGAAGTACGGCCTCGCCGTGACGGGCACCGCCCGGCCGGATGACATCTGGCGCAAGGATGGGGCCGTAACGGGTGATGTGCTCCTGCTCACGAAGCCGATCGGCACAGGCGTGATCGCCAAGGCGGTCAAGGATGGCGACGCCGACCCCGAAGCCGCGCGGGCAGCCATCGCCGCCATGGCCGAGTTGAATCGCGCGGCCGCGGATGCGGTGCGGGCGGTGGGTGGAGCGCACGCCGTGACCGACGTCACCGGTTTCGGCCTGCTTGGGCACGCGATGGAGATGGCACGCCAGAGTGGTGTGACGCTGGAGATCGACGCTCTGCAGGTGCCGCGCCACCCTACGGCGCTCGAACTGGCGGCGCAGGGACGCGTGCCGAGCGGAAGCCGCGACAATCTCGCGTTTGTCGCGCCGCACGTCGAGTTCGCGGCCGCCGTGGCACCGGCGATGCGCACACTACTCGCGGACGCCGTCACCTCGGGAGGGCTGCTCGTCGCGCTGCCCGAGCAACGCGTCGAACGCTTCCTCGCCGAGGCGCGCACGCTGACGGAGCCAAAAGTCATCGGCAGGGTGATCGACTTCGAGGGTCCAGCGGTCAAAGTGCGCTAAAGAGCAAAAAACAGGGCGGGGTAGGGACCCCGTCCTGTTTTTCGGCGAACGACTACTTCTTTGCGCCGCGGCTGCGCACGAAGAGCCAGATGATGATGACGACGACCACGACCGCCAGAATGATGTAGCGGATGGTATGGTGCTTTGTCCTAGAGATCACTAGCGCGGACACCTGCCTCCCCACCTGACATGCCGTCTAAGATTCCGACCCGATGGTCCGTATTCCTGCTAGGCCGAAAGGCACTTTCTGCTTGCGGCGGGCGTGTTCTCCGCTGCATATACGCTCGCGCGAGGGCAGCGCGGACGCGGATCCCCGTACCGGCGGCCCCGCTTGAGGCGCTTCGCGGCGAACAGGTGATCCAAGCGTTCTGGCCGTCCCCTCATCGTCCATAGCATGGGCGGGGAGGGGATCGTCCTTGCAAGGCCGGCGCATCACGGCTCTGCTGCTGACCGCGTTCCTGGTCGCCCAGCTGCTCTGGCGCTGGCAGTACGGAGCCATCGCACCCGCGAGCTCGCTGGACAGCGGCTGGTCGGAGGTGGCCAGCGGTGCCTATGTGGCCTCTGGCAACTTCCTGGTGCCCGAGGCGCAGGGGCAGGTGCTCCGCCACTCCGGGCAGGGCTGGGTGCAGGCGGGGCTGTCCTGGTACGCCAAGTGGAGCGGGCTTGAGGTGGACGTCTTCGGGCAGGGGTCGGGGCAGATCGCCGTAGCGCGCACCAAGGCCGGCACGAAGATTCTGCCGCGCTATGGCGGCGGCTTCCTGCTGCGCGACCCGCAGCAGAACCTCTGGCTTGTGCAGCGCGAACGCGTCAAGCTACTGCTGGGCGGTGGGCAGGGCACCGACGGCCGCCAGGCCTTCATGGACCGCGTGGCCAGCCTGCGCCAGCAGGGGGCGGTGCCGGCCGGCTGGCAGCCTGTCTGGGCCGCGGACCCGCTACCGGTGGGCAATGCGGTCTGGTACCTCTCGAACCGCGACGGGCAGCCCGGCGTCACGGCGCCGCACGTGTTCCGCCTGCAGGGCAAGGAGGACGGGCCCTTCGCGGCACTTACGCCACTCGGCAACCTTCGGCTTCTCACCGTGGACGCCAAGGCGGTCGTCGCCGCGGACGCCACAGGAACGCTGCTGCGCATCGACCAGGCTTCAGGAACGGTCCTGCTGCGGCGGGCGGACCTTCTGGTACTGGCGACGGGCGCCGACGGCAGGCTGGCGGTCCTGCGGTCCGTGCCGGTCGGCAAGCCGGCGCTCGAGGTGACGTCCGACGGCATCCAGACGATGGCCAGGGTGCAGTTGGCCAAGGGTGTGCAGCCCGTGGGCGATGCCACGTTCTCGCTGCATGGACACTGGCTGGCCTTCCTGGCTCGCGGTCCCCAGGGGCTCGTCGTCGGGGTCGCCCGCCTGGACGGCCGTGGCGCCCTGCAGGCGCAATCGATCACGCCGCCGGCAGGAACCCAGATCGACCCTACCCTACCCGTTTCGGTCTGTGGTGGAGTGCTTTATCTCTCGACCCGCCAGGGCAAGCGCGTCGAGACGTGGTCACGGCCGCTCGGAACCGGCGCGCCCTTGGCCTTCGCCGACATCCTGCAGTGGACCCGGGATCGAGCGTGGCACGGGTAACACGCGGGGCGCCGCGGACGCAACGTCCGCGGGCCTTGCCAGCACCGACAGTTCGTTCTGGGCGTCCGCGGGTCGCGGCGCCATGCTCTCCGATTCGGGCAAGCGCGGCAAAGGGGCGTCCCGGTCCGGCAGGGGCTTGCCGATCTGCTCGCGCAGGTCCTCGAGGAAGATGTACCTGTCGACCGCGTTGATGAGGTCGTACGCCGCCATCTCGCGCGAACCGACTCCAAGAACGCGCTTGCCGCGCGAGCGCAGGAGCTCCACCGCCCGTTCGAAGTCGCCGTCGCCGGTGCAGAGGATCGCCACGTCGTAGAGATCAACGGTGTTGAACATGTCGATGACCAGTTCGATGTCGAGGTTGGCCTTGCGGAACGTCTCGCCGGTCTCCTGGTCCATGATCTCCTTCAGGGCCTTGCGCCGCACGGTGTAACCCATGGCCGTGAGGGCGCGCAGGAACCCTTCGAGACTCGTGTCGACCGGAGTCGGCACCGAGGTGAAGTAAAACGCGTTGTATACCTCGTAATCCTTTGTAAGAAAATCGTAGAGTTTGCGATAATCTAGATGCCATCCCAATTTCCGCTGCGCATAAAACATGTTTGCGCCGTCTACGAAGACTGCGAGCTTTGCCATGGACGTTGCGGCCGCCGGATTGATCGGGGCCTTGCTCCCTTCATCAATTTCTCCCCGGAACTGGTTCATGGTACGAATCATAGGTGCTGACTTCGGCAGGTGCCTGCCGTAAACTACATTATGCACGAAGGTGGCGAAAGATGCTCATGCTGCTCATCTGGCGCGGCGCGGGCTGGCTGCGAGGCGTTGCTGTAATCGCTCGCGCTCTTTGCGACGGGGTCGCTCACGCTTGGTGAGAGCGATCGAGGCTGCGCAGATCGGCTGCCCAGGATAGGGCTTGGTCGAGGAGCTCAGCGGTGGCATCAGGGAAGTCTTGGCGAAGGGCGGTAGCCGCTGCTGCGGAGCCCTGGCCGGAGGCAAGCAGGTGGTAGGCGCGAAGGTAGGCGCGGCCAAGCGGCGACGCGGGCTGCGCGTTCTGTTTTGCTGGCGGAGGTGAGGGCGGCGGGTGACGCAAGGTGGTTTCCCGATCGTCCCGCACGCGGCGGAGCACGCCGCGGAAGAAGGCGCCCGGGGAGCGGATGGCGCCGGTCTGGTAGGCCTTGTGGCGCAGGATGCGGCGCAAGGCCTCGTGTGCGTCGGTCTGGGAGGCCTCCTCCTCCCGGAGGATCCGTTCGCAGGCCCGCGGCGGGATGCCGAGGGTCCGGGCGATGTCGGCCGCGGAGCCTTCGCCGGGGGCTCTGCCACTCATCGGAGATCGAACTCCTCGACGGCGCCCTGGACATCGTCCACGGTGACAGCGCCCTGGTGGTGCTCCGCGGCGCGCAGGGCAAGCCTGGCAAGTGCGGCGAGGATCCGGGGGATGGCGCGGGAGCGCTGGAACAGGAGTTCCTGGGCCTCTGGGGTGAAATCGCCGAGGGTTTGCAGGAACCCGGCGGTCTCCGTGCGGGTGAAGCCGTAGAGGCGCACCCGCACGGTGACGCGCTGGGCGATCGGTTCCATCGCGTGGGAGCGCAGACGAGCCGGCAGGGAGCCGGTTCCGACGAGCAGGATGCGCACAGGCAGGGGGTCGCCGAGCGGCGTTGCGAGCAGGCTCCTGAGGCCGGCGAGCACCTCCTGCGGCAGGTCCTGCGCCTCGTCGAGGGTGACGAGGAGGAGCTTGCCAGCCTCGTGCCAGGGGCCAACGATGGCGTGGATCTGGGTGAGCAGTTCCGCGGTCGTCCAGGCGGGGTGCTCGCCCAGGGCGAGCACCAGCGCCCGCAGGAAGGCCCGCAGGCTCTGCAGGGGCGCCGAGAGCGGCACGGTGACGATGCTGCGCGGGTCGAGGGCACGAACGAAGGCCTGCACCGCGAGCGTCTTGCCGACGCCGGGCTCGCCGCTGACGAGGGCGATGCCGCCGATGGCGAGGAAGTAGTGCAGGCGGCTCTCAAGATCCTGGCGGCCCTGCGAGAGGAGAATCTCCAGCGTCGCGGGTGTCATCAGATGTCACGCTCCTTCAGGATTGCCGTCAGGTAGCGGCTGAGGTGCAGGTCCCGCCCGGCACGGCGGATGAAGGCCCCGAGACGCAGGTCGGCCTCGGCGGGCAGCGGCAGGCCCGGCCGCTCGAGGGTGCGGCGCACGAGGTCGAGTTCCTCGACGTGCAGATCCCGGCCAAGAGCCGTCTGCAGCATGGCGATCAGCGTGCTGTCGGTGAGGGCGAAGGCCGGTGGCGGCGCGGGGAGCTGCCCCGGCCGCTCGGGCAGGGCCTTCAGGTAGCCGCCCGGTGCCTTGCGCGGACGCCGTGCGGGCTCCGTGAGCTTTGGCAGGGCAAGATGCGCCACGGGGAGCGCGGGCTTGGCCGTAATCGTCTGCTCTTTGAGCTCCACGTAGACCTCCCTGAGGTCAAACGGGTGGAAGGCCACGGTGACGCGCAGGCCGACGAGATCATCGGGGACGGCGTAGTGGTTGCCACCCAAGGAAACCTCGCCCCTCTTGGTCACCTTGCGCTCCTCGCGCCAGAGGAAGATCTCGCCGAGACGCCGCAGGTCCGGGAAGGGCTTCGTTGCGCCCAGGAGCCCGTAGGGAGCCTGCTTCGTCGTGCCGTGCGGGCGGAGGTTGTATTCCTCGATCCAGCGCGCGAGGAGGTCGTTGACGGCGTCGAGGGTGGTGATCTCGCCGCAGTCGATCAGCTCGCGCAGCACCGGCTCCACCTGATCCTGAATGGTCTTAAAGAGCCGCTCGATCCGGCCCTTGCCCGTCGGCTGCCGCGGCCTCGCGTGAATCGGCTGAATGCCGAGGTCAGCCAGCACGCGCAGGAAGTGATGGGATATATAGGGACTGCCGTTGTCCACATGCACCGCGGCGGGCACGCCGTAGCGGGCAATCGCCCGCCAGAGGCAGTCGTCGAAGGCGGGCAGCCGCTGGTTCAGGTAGTACCTGGCGGCGACGATGGTGCGCGAGTAGGCGTCGAGCCAGGCGTAGATCTGCAGGCGCTGGCCGTGCAGCCAGGGGCCGGGCGAGGCGTCGCCCTGCCAGAGCGCCAGCGGTCCCGCCACCTCGAAGCGGCGATAGGCCCGCTTCGTCTTGTCCTCTTGGGCCCGCGGCGCCAGGTTGTGCAGGACGCGCCGCACGGTGGAGGGGCGCAGCTGCCCTGCCGCCACCTCGCCCTGCAGTTCCAAGGTGCGGATCAGCACCGGCGCCGAGGCCCCGGGATACTCGGTGCGCAGGGCGACGAGCCGTTCGACGATCTCTGGCGCAATCGCCCGGATGATGCCCCGGTCCTTGCGCCGGCGGCGGCGCAGGGCGTACGCTCCGCCCTCGCGGGCCGCCTTCACGATGCGGTAGAGCGTCGCCCGGCTAATCTGGCTCGTCCCGTCCTGCAGCACGAGCTCGCTCGCCGCGATCTCCTGCACCTGGCGCACGACGTCGCCGCGCTCGCCCCTGCGGTGCAGGATGCCGCCGACGAGTGCGTACCGCTCGAGCGCCTTCGCGAGTTCCGGGTCCATCACTTCATCCATTCCCGCCACCTCCAGCCGCAGGCTTGGCCTTCGGCGGCGGGCTGCCCTATCGGAACCCCGTGGGCGAGAGGAGCAGTTTCGGCTTGTTCACAACCTTCGCTGCCCAGAGCAGCCGATTGAGCTCCGTGAACACGCAGAGATCCTGCGAGAGCCCGAGCAGCTGGCGCAAGTAGGCGATGTCCGGCATGCCAGGGCTGATCACTGGTCGCCGGCCCAGCGGATCCGCAAGCAGCAGGAGCTCGACGAAGCGGATCAGGTCGCCCGCCACGGCTTGCCATAGTGCGAGCCACGCCGCGATGCGCTCCAGGCTGATGCCGTCCAGTTGCGCCGAGATCCTGGCCTTGGTGGCGCCCACGACGGAGCAGGCCCGCTCCAGCACCGCCAACCGGTAGCGCTTGTACGGCCCGAGCTCCGGCGGCAGCACCGTGTGCGTCGCACCGCAGGCCGTGCAGCGCAGCCGCGCCACCCGCACCCGGGCCCGCTTCTGTCGCCCGCCCGCCGGCTGCTCCTGGCACGTTCGCCATGGCTGGCCGTGTCCGATGAGCCCTGCTGCCCCGCATGCAGGGCAACGCCGCCCAAGCCAGGACAGGATCGCATGGCTGTCCACATCAGGAATCAGCTCGCCCACCTTTACGGCAGGACGAGTGCCATCTACGATAATGATGAGTTGGTTGCAGTCGGGGCGGACCTGTTCTAGCAGGCCCGCCCCAAACTCTCCTTCCAGCTCCACCCGTTGTCGCTGGATTACTCGCCACCTGTCAGCCCTCCTGCATCAAGGCGCCTGCCGCTCTTCACGGCAGGCGCCCTGTCTGTCTGTCCTTCGGTCTCAAATACCCCGAGCGAATCACCGTCTGTCTGTCGCCCGCACCGGAAGCGCCTACAGCGTTGCTTTACGCTCCCCGGACCCCATGCTATAATGTGCTGGCGTGCTCGGGTGGGCGGGCGAATAGCTCAGCGGTAGAGCACCTCCCTTACAAGGAGGGGGTCACAGGTTCGAGCCCTGTTTCGCCCACCAGAGAGGTTTCGGTGGCGTGGTGCAGCG
>DAIBJA010000042.1 GCA_027420455.1 Clostridia bacterium
CGGCCCACGAGGTGACCGTGCTTGTCCATGCGTGTAGTTCACTACGACCTCAGCCTGACCCTCTCGCCGGTGCCGCCCGAGAGCCCGATCGCGGACGCTCCCGGAAGCGTCGACCTTGTGGGCACGCTGCGCCTGCGCAACGAGGGCGCAAGGCCCGTGCGCCAGGTGCGGCTCCTGCTCTACCGCCTGCTCGAGGTCACGTCCGCCGAGACGTCCGGCGTACCCCTCGCGCTGCGGCAGGCCCAGCGCAGGATTCCGCTCGACTGGACGGACGCGCTCTTCGTCAATCGCGTGACGGTCACGCTCGAGAAGGCTGTCGAGCCCGGAACGGAGACCACGCTCACCCTCCACTACGGCGGTACCCTGGTCGGCTACCGCGAACTCGGGCCCTACATGCACGACTCCGTCCAGCGCGATGTGGCCGTCCTGCGGCCGGAGGTCTTGTGGTATCCGGTGCCTGGCCCCCTGTCCTGGCAGGGCTTCACGGGGACCTGGTCGCGGGCGACGTTCGCGCTCAGAGTGCGCTGTCCCGCCTACTGGGACTGTTTTGTGGCGGGCGCCCGACGCTCGGAGCACCCGGATGGCCATTTCACCTTCGAGAGCACGGGCACCGCGGCCACGCCGGGCATCCATCTCTACGCCGGACGCTACGTGGCGCGACGCGAAGGGCCGGTCTCGGTCCACTACCTCCCCGGCGGCGAATCCTGGGCCGCGTCGGCCGCCGCCGCAGGCGCCTTCGCGCTCGAGGCACTCGAACGGCTGCTGGGAGCGCCGCCAGTCGGCGAGGGCCGTGCAACCTTCGTCGCCATACCGCCTGGCTGGGGCTCGCAGAACCTCTTCGACATCATCACCCAGACAGCCGAGGAAGACTCCGCGCGGACGTTCCGCGAAGTGGCCCACGAAGTGTCCCACTTCTGGACCCCTCTCGAGGATGATCCCGACCGGTTTGCCGAGGCCATCGCCCACTTCCTCCAGGACTATCTTGAAGGGCTGCGAGGTGAGCCCACGGCCGTCGACGCCGCCATCGCGAGCCACATGGCGGCTCTTGGCCGCCAGCCCGAGGCGGCCAAGGCGCCTCTCGCCGGGGCGGGCTCGCATCCCGCTCTAGAAACCATCTCGCGTGAGAAGGGCCCCCTTGCGCTCTGGGCCCTTGCCCGCACCATCGGCATCCCTGACACCATAAACGTCCTCTCCGCCTGGGCAGGTACGCCAGGCGGTGGGCCGAATGACTTCGCCGCCTTCCTGCTCGAGCGCGCAGGGCAGATGAAGGGCTTTCAGGCACATCGTTTCGTCGACGACTGGTTCCATGCGGATCTCTGCCCGATCGATCTCACCCTGGCGCCGGATGCGGCCCTGCGCCAGGTGGCGGCGCACTACCTGGACGCGGAGCCCTGACTGGCAGCAGGTGCGCCTCGGACTCGGGACCTCCTCAAAGGTGACGCCCCGTAGAGGTCTCCCGTGGCAAGGAACGCGGACTTTTTGCTAGCGCTGCCCCAGGCGCTTTCAGCGTTGTCGGCACCTCCGCGCCTATGGCGCAACGCTCCCAAGATAGGGCGTAACGAACGCCTCCAGGCCATCGCACCTAGGAGCGCTGTCCACGATGTCGCCGCGAGCGCCGTAGATGCGCATGCGCAGGTACTCGCCCCAAACCCGCGCTGGGCCCACCTTGGTGTCCGTCCAGTTTCGCCTGCTCACGAGTTCACCTCGGAACACCGCGTCGAAGGTATAGGGCAGAACCTCGATCCCAGCCGGCAGGACCTTGAGCAGCGTGGCCTGCTGCCTGCCGGCGCCCAGACTCTTGCCGACGAACATGAGACGGTGCACCGCACGGAAGTCGAAGACGTTCCGCGCATAGAGCGTGTTCTCGAGTGAGTTCCTGGACTGATCTTCCCATGCGATGGCTTCTTCCGGCACACCGCCTGCCAGGAGTTCCCGCACGATGACGTGGGCCTCGGGCACCTCACCCCAGGTCCAGTCCGGGTGCCTCTCCACTCCGGGCTTGACGCCGCCCGTCACCACGATCCGCTCGGCGTATCCGCTGCGATACGCCCGCAAGGCGGTCTGCCAGTGGCCCGGATGGGTGCCGCCGAAGACGAACAGCACGTCGCAGGGCGACGGAGCGATCTCGTCGAGAAAGACGGCACTGGTCAGCGCGTCGGCGTATGCCAAAAGGTTCGGCGGCAGAGCGGGTTCCTTGGGCAGGTTCAAGCCGTCGCCCTCCCTGTGGAGCATGATGCGTCGTCATCCTGGCCATGGGCCGTCCGTAGGCGCCAGGCTCGAGTCAAGACCAGGGCCAGGCAAACTTGAGCCCATGCGCGTTGAACCAGGCGGCTTCCGCCTGGTTCACGGCTGTGGAGTCCGGGGCGTGGCTGCCATTGAAGAACCGGATGGTCACATGGCTGTCGTAGCGCTTGAGGCCATGGTACATGGTCCGCAGAAGTGGCGGCGGGAAACCTGGGTCGTTCGTCCCGCCGATGATCAGGACCGGGACGTGGATCGAACTGTACACATACGAGTCATTACGGTATGCCGCGGCGTTCAGGTCGCCGCCGTAATGATCCACCATGGCTGCCAAGTCGAGTGAGTCCAAGGCGGTGAGCGAGCCTACTCCCTGCGCGTTCATCCACTCCATCATCGCCACGGGCCCCGGATAGGGACTCACGAGTTCGGCCGCGCGCACATTGCGGTCGTGCGCCGCCAGGATCATGGCGACGTCTCCGCCCATGGAGAGGCCGACGAGGTAGGTGGCGCGGGGCAGGACGTGGAGACCTGAAATGCGGCCCAGCGCCGCGAGCCCGTTCGCGACGTCGAGATAGTTCTGGTGCGGATCGCCGGGGGATCCCCGGCTCGGCCCGTACCCGGCGTAGTTCGGCAGGAAGGAGATGGCGCGGTTGGTGGCGATGCCCGCGGCGATGGATGGATCAACGGCGTAGGCCGTGTAGCCTGGCGGATAGCCATTCCAAAGCTCCCCGCCGTGGAGCTCCAACAGCAGAGGGAGCGCCTCCTTGCCTGCGGGAACGTCGAGATAAGCCTGGCAGCGCACGCCGCGGCTCCAGTAGAAGAGGCTGAAGACCTGCAGACCCTTGGGCAGGTGGCGGGCGATAGCCGCGGGCAGGGACACCGCTTTGAGGCTGATCGGCTCTCCATCCGCCTTTGACGTTGCCGGCGGGATCGCGAGACCGCCTTGCGCCGTTGCGTCGGCGCCGTTTGCGCGGAGCACCCACCGACGAGCCCTACCGCGAGCGCCACACCGAGCAGAAGTAGCGTCCCGAGACAGCGTTTGAACACTCGGCCACCCACTTTGGCTGTCTCTTGCCCCACTCTTCAACGGTCCCATACGAATACCTGTTTATGGCACAATCGTCTTGGACTGGGCTGGCATCCTGCGTCTACATGACGGCGTCGTGCCCTCGCCAGTGGCATGATGCGCGGGGAGGCCTCATGATGCGCGCTGCGCTCGCGGTGCAACGAGTGACGACGAGTCTGGATCAAAACCTCGAAGAGCTGCTCCGTTCCATGCGACGGGCGGCGGAGCGCGGGGCGGATCTGGTGGTGTTCGCTGAGGCGTCGTTCACGGGACTGGCCAACGACGACGTCCCTGACCACGACGCGGCTCTGGGAACACCTGTGGCTGGCGCCCTGGTCCAGGCGGTGTGCGCCGAGGCAAAGCGTCTTCGGCTGCATGTGGCCCTCGGCCTGCTCGAAGAGGACCAGGGCCGCCTCTACGACTCAGCGCTCCTGATCGACCGCAGTGGCAAGCCCGTCTTCCGTTACCGACGTGTCAGCCCAGGCTGGCACGGCCCCGACGCCGATCCGCGTATCTATGGCGAGGGCCGCGATGTGGCATGCTTCGAGGCCGAATTTGGCCGCGTGGCCTTTCTCATCTGCGGCGACCTCTTCGACGAACGCCTCGTCGGGCGGGTGCGAGAAGAGCGGCCGGTTCTACTCCTCGTGCCCTTCGCCCGCGCCCTGGCGGGCGAAGGGCACGACCAGACGCGGTGGGATCAGGACGAGCTGCCACAGTACGAGGCCCAGGTACGCAAGGCCCAGACGACGGCGCTTCTCGTCAACTACCTGGACGACGACTACGTCGGCGGCGCCATGGTGATCGGAGCGGACGGCCGCCTGATGGCGAGCCTTCCCCTGAGGTGCGCCGACATTCTGCTCGCGCGGTTGTGACCGATGGGGGCATCGCGCCATGCCGCCGAGACGCGCGAACGTCCCACGCCCGATCACGCAGACGTGATCGGGTTGCAGCACATCCCTGCGAGACGGCGCCGCCGACCACCACGCGGCGGACCTCCGCTGGGCTCCACGAAGGTTGTCTTGGCGCCGTGGGCAAGCGGTAGAGCCCGTACCACCCTGCCGCGGCGCATTCGTTCAAGAGGTTCCGGGTACGGGGGCGGAAACCGATTCTCGGCAGACCTGTCGACCCATCGAAGAGGCGGGAGCGCCCCCCGAAGGGAGCGCCCCCGCCTTGGACCTTGGCTCAGAGTACCTGCACGCTGTCGGCTTCGCCCGACTTGATCACATACTCCCCGATGCCGACGATGTCGTCGACCAGGTCGACAAAGTCCTCGAGCGCCGTCGCGCCCCAGATCTTGCCCGCGGTGGCGCAGACGTGGATGTGCAAGCGGCCGTCCGCCTTGAGCTGACGCAGGAACCCGTACGGGTCCGGGATCTGGTTCGCCTTGAGCCCGGCCTCCATCTCCGCCCGCAGCTGGGGATAGTCGTGGACCATCCTGTCGGTACCCGCCACGTCCTTGCGGAAGGCGCGCGCGCCGCCGAGCAGCAGGTAGACGTCCACCTCCGTGTCGAGCGCCACCGCCCCCCCGATCATGGTGCTGGCGACGATGAGCTTCTCGACGCTGCCGCTCGCCATGCCGACGACCATCTTGGACATATCGGGTCCTCCCTTCGTGTCATCCCGACCCCTGTTGGATCGGGGCGGAGCCACTGCGTCAGGGAGCACTAGTGATCGGATGAACAAGTGCACGTCGGACTGTGCGCGTCCGCTCCCTGCGCTGGCCAAGAGGCGAAGGCGGCCCGTCTGGTCCTCCCCGCCGCCGAGCCGGCACGCTCTTGCGCCATCGCAGCGTATGCCGCCGGCTGCGGGATCAGGCCTATCGCGGAGGGACCTCCCGGCTAGAGGACCTGAAGCGTCGGCTTGCGTGGCTCTGGTTCCTGCGCCTTCTCCTCGGCGCACGGCCCGAAGTAGGCGTGCAGCACCCCAGGCCCTTCCGAACTGTCCACGTAGCTGCCGAGACCCACCACGTCGTCGACGAGCGGCGAGAAGTCCTTGAGTCGCGCGCGCGCCCTGCCGCCTTCCGTAGGGCAGGCGTGGATCCTGGCCTTGCCGGTCGCGTGAAGTCGCGCGAACCCCTGCAACGGGTCCGGTACCTCCGCGGAGTTGGCGAGCGGGTGCCTGCGGACGCCGCGGTCGCGGAACGCGCCCATGCCGCCCTGGAAGAGGAAGATGTCCACGTCGAGACCGATCTCCACCGCCTTCGTGGCCAGCGCTGCGGAAAGCACCAGCTGCTCCGGCGCTCCGTTCCCGATGCCGATGACCATCCTTGCCACAGGATCGCTTCCTTCCCGCCACACTCCTCCACACGGCCCGATAGGCAAGGCGGGGGCGCTCGCTCGGCCCCCGCCTCGTGGTTCCCGAAGGCCTTCTCGGTCCGCTTCGTTCAGTCGGCCGCGCTCTCCCCGGCCATGCCCTCCGTCTCTCCGGCGCGCGCCAGATAGTAGAGGGCCACCGGACGGTAGATGGCGTGGGCGAACTTCATGAATGGCGCGAGCAGGATGAGCTCCATGGCCACGGAGACATGGAAGAGGAAGAGCCAGTAGCCCCAGGCGGGCGGCTGGGGCAGGTAGAGGGAGATCTCGATCAGGAAGCCGCTCACACCCACCACCCAGAGCAGGACGAGCAGCATCCAGTCGGCCGGCTCCGAGTTCTTCGCGGACTGGTTATCCTTGCGCACCCGGTCGATGAAGAACATCGTCACGCCGTAGATCATCGCGAGACCGGCGAGGGTGCCCAGCAGGCGCGTCGGGTACCAGATCGCCACAGGGGTTCCCGGCATCTTGACGCCGATCAGGCTGAGGCCGTAGTCGACCACGGTCGCGACGAGCAGGCCGAGGAATCCCCACATGGTCAGGGAGTGGACGAGCCAGCGGCGGCGGTACCAGGGTTTCACTTCCTGCACGGCCGAGCAGTCCTGGCGGTAGCGCTTCTGCCCGATCGACTCGACGCCGATGGCGGACCAGAGCGCCTTCCAGCCGGTGACCCGGCTCTTGCCGCGCAGCTTGACCTCGCGTCGCGAGATACCGCGCACCATCGTGATGATGCCGGCGAGACCCGCCAGGAAGGCGATCACCATGACCACAAGCCCGGTGTAGTGGATCAGGGGCTCGGGGATGAAGCCGAAGAGCGCCATCGAGGTCCGGCTCTGGGCGCCGTGCGACGCGTACATGAACACCGCGAAGAAGACGGCCAGCACGATCGCGATCAGGGACGCCAGCACGGGCCGCGTGTACATCGTCCAGGCGAGGTGCGTGCGGTCGTAGCTCGCGATGGCGTAGCGGCGCGCCGCCGCCATGAAGCCCCCGGGATCGGCCTGCGTCGGGCAGGTGTCGGAGCAGAGCCCGCAGTGGTAGCAGGTCCAGAGCTCCTTGCTCGAAAGCAGGGCGTCTTTCATGCCCACCTGGGCATAGCGGATCATGCGGCGCGGAAACGCCCCGTCGTTGGTGGAGAGCGGGCAGATCGCGGTGCAGTTGCCGCAGCTGAAGCACGCCGAGACGTCGGCCGCACCGAACTTCTTGATGTCGGTCAGGAGACTCGCGTCGACCAGAGAACTCATGAGGGCACCCCCCCGTCCACCGCGGTGAACGTGTAGTAGCCATCGTCGTCGGGATCCGCCGAGGTCACCAGCTTGCCGTAGCGGCGCATCCCCATCACCCAGTAGAGCACCTCGCGCGGCGGACGGCCGATCGCCTCCGCGATCTGGGGCACGGTCATGGGCCCCGCCGCCACCGCCTCGAGGATGGGCCGGTGCATCAGAGGCTCCTCGCGGATGACCTCCCGAACGTCTCGGGGCGTCGTGCGGCTCATACGACAGGCACCTCCGCCAGGTTCTCGATCATGGCCCGGATCTGCGCGTCGGTGTAGCCCCTGAGGTCGATGGCGTCTTCGGGGCAGACCGGGGCGCAGCCACCGCAGCCCTTGCAGACCGCCGCGTCGATCTGGGCCACTTCGTGACCCTCGTACTCGGTCCGGCTGACGGCGTCGTAGGGACAGGTCTCCTCGCAGAGTCCGCACATCGTGCAGGACTCCGGCGTCACCTGCGCAACCATCGGGTCGAGCTCCGCGACGCCCTTCTTGAGCATCGTCGCGCTCTGCGTCACGGCCGCGAGGCCTGACGCGACGCTCTCGTACGAGCTCTTCGGCCCCTGGCAGGCGCCGGCGATCATGACGCCGTCGACGACGGTCTCGACCGGACGGAGCTTCGGGTGGATCTCGTTGTAGAACCCGTCGCTGCCGACAGGCAGCTTGAGGGCGTTCGTGAGCTTCTCGTTCTTGCGCGGCACCATGCCGGTGACGAGCACGACGAGGTCGACCGGGATCTCCAGATCCTCGCCACCCGTCAGCAGGTCGCGCGTCGTGACCGTGAGCTGGCCCGATGATCTGCGCGTCACCGTAGGCGGCGTCTCTTCGGGGTACTTCATGTAGACCGAGCCGCGCTCGCGCGACTGCGTGTACATGAGCTCGAACTTGCCGTAGGTGCGGATGTCCCGGTAGAGGTGGTACTGGTGGATGCCGGGATCGACGTCCGCCACCTCGAGCGAGGCGTGGACCGTCGCGGCACAGCAGTAGCGGGAGCAGTAGGCGTTGCCTTCGGGCTGGCGGCTGCCGACGCAGTAGATGTAGGCGACGTTCTTGACGGGCCGGCCATGGTAGACGAGTTCGCCCTTCGCGCTGTCGACCATCTGCTTGAACTTCGGCAGGGTGACGACCCCGTCGATGCCGTAGCCGTACTCGCCAACCTCGGGCTGGTAGGTGTCGAAGCCCGTGGCGACGACGATCGAGCCGACGTCGAGCGCGAGGCCCATCGACTTCTCGCCGCTGATCTTGATCTCGACCTTGTAGTTGCCGAAGCTGCCGGACTTCGAGACGAGTTCGGCGTTTGTGAAGACCACGATCTCCGGCCGCCGCCGGACTTCCTCGATCAGCTCGTCGATCAGCTTGCCGCCCTGACGGCCGCTCGGGTACATCGTGCCGAACTTCTTGACCCAGCCGCCGATCTCCGGCTCCTTCTCGATCAGGAAGACGCCGAGGCCGATGTCCGCGAGGCCGACGGCCGCCCTGAGGCCGGCGATGCCGCCACCGATCACGAGCGTCTTCGGCGTCGTCTCCACCTCGAGCGGCGTGAGCGGCGTCGAGAGGCGCGTCTTGGCGATGCCCGCCCTGACGAGTTGGATCGCCTTGCGGGTCGCGCCTTCGTGGTCGTCGGTGTGCGCCCACGAGTTCTGCTCGCGGATGTTGACCTGCGTGTACAGGTACGGGTTCATGCCCGCGCGCCGGGAGACGCCGCGGAACGTGAAGGTGTGCAGCTTCGGCGAGCACGATGCCACCACGAGCCCGTCGAGGTTGTGGTCCCTGATCGCCTGCACCATGTCGGTCTGGGTGGCGTCGGCGCAGGCGAAGATCGTCGTCTCCGCCACCACGACGTCCGGTTCGTCCTTGATGGCGTCCCGCACGGCCGCCACGTCGACATAGTCGGAGATGTTGCCGCCGCAGTGGCAGATGAAGACGCCGATGCGACGCTCGCTCATACGGACACCTTCTTCGCGCTGGCCTTCTCGAGATGGGACGCCGCTTGGGCCACGGCGGATCCCGCATGCAGGATGGAGTCCACGATGTCCTTGGCGCCTGAGGCCGCGCCGGCCACGAAGACGCCTGGCAGGTTGGTCTCGCCCGGGCTGAGGTCGTCGTTCTGCTCGTTGACGAAGAAGAAGTCGTCGAGGTGCAAGGTCTCGTCCGGGAACAGCTTCTCGGCCTCGTGGTTCGGCTGCACGCCGACGGCGAGCACCACGAGATCGTACTCGGCCTCGGTGATCGCGCCACCGTTGTCGATGTCCTCGTAGCGCAGGATCAGGTTGCCGTTCTCGAGTTCCGTGATCTTGGAGACGCGACCCTTGATGTAGTTGGCGCCCATCGCCTTGGCCTGCTCGTAGAACTCCTCGTACCGCTTGCCGGCGGCGCGGACGTCCATGTAGTGGACTGAGACGTCGGCGAGCGGCAGGGCGCCCATGATCAGCTGGTTCTGCTTCGCGGTGTACATGCAGCAGATCTTGGAGCAGAGCGGGTTGCCGACGGTCTTGTCGCGCGAGCCGACGCAGGAGACGTAGGCGATGCGGTCAGGCACCCTGCCGTCGCTCGGGCGCAGGATGTTGTTGAACGGGCGCGTCGGCGCGAGCTGGCGGTCCATCTGCGTCGCGGTGATGACGTTGGGGTACTTGCCGAAGCCGTAGTCCTCCTTGAGGGCGGCGTCGAAGAGCTGGAAGCCTGTGGCCAGGACGACGGCCCCGACCTCCAGCTCGAAGGTCTCGGGCTTCGCGTCCAGGTGGATGGCGTCCGGCGGACAGACCGCGACGCACTGGCCGCACTCGGAGCAGACGCCGCAGTCGAGGCAGCTTCCGGCTCCTCTCAGGGCCTCCTCCTCCGTCAGCGCCGGCTCGATCTCGTGGAAGTCCTGCGGCGCCTTCTCGTGCTGGAGGTTCAGCGTGACCGGGTCCCGGTGCGAGAACGACTTCTGGCGCGCCATGACCTTGGCCTTGTCGATCACCTCGAGCCGGTCGTCGAGCGCGAAGAAGCCGTCCATCGGCTGATCCTGCAGCCAGCGGTCGATGAAGTGGGCGGCGCGGCGGCCGTGTCCGACGGCCTGCGTGATGTCCGACGGGCCGGTGACGACGTCGCCGGCCGCGAAGATGTAGGAAACCTCGCTCTGCAGGGTCTTCGGGTCGACCTTGATGCGCCGTCCTTCGCCCAGCGAGAGCAGGCGCGTGAACATCGCGGTGTCGGGCGACATGCCGATCGCGGCCACGACCACGTCGCACGGAATGACGAAGTCGCTGCCCTTGACGGGCTGTGGCCGGCGGCGGCCCGACGCGTCGGGCTGTCCGAGCTCCATGCGCTGGCACTTGAGGCCCGTCACCTTGCCGGAAGCGTCCCCAAGGACCTCCACAGGAGCGACGAGGAACTGGAACTTCACGCCCTCGGCCTCGGCGTCGTCCACTTCCGCCTTGTGCGCCGGCATCTCCTCGCGCCCGCGCCGGTAGGCGACCAGGGTCTCCTGGGCGCCCAGGCGGCGCGCGGTGCGCGCGGCGTCCATCGCCACGTTGCCGCCGCCGACGATGACGACCTTCTTACCCCGCATGTCCGCCGTCACGCCGTGGCGCACGTCGCGCAGGAAGTCGAGGCCGCCGAGCACGCCCTTCAACTGCTCGCCCGGCACGCCCATGCTGGTCGAGAGGGGCGTCCCCGTCGCCAGCAGGACCGCGTCGAAGCCGTCCAGCTTGAGGGCATCGAGGTCCTGCACCGGGGAGTTCACGGCGATCTCGACCCCGAGCGCCGTCACGTTGCCGATGTCCTGCGCGACGACCTCCTGCGGCAGGCGGTAGGTCGGCAGGGCGTAACGCAGGAAGCCGCCCGGCTCCTTGTCGGCCTCGAAGATCTTGACGCGATAGCCCTTGCGGGCCAGCTGCCATGCCGCCGTCAGGCCGGCGGGGCCGGAACCGACGATCGCCACCGCCTTGCCGTTGGGCTCGTCGGGCGTGACGTTCGGTCCGTCGTAGTTCGCGTAGTGCCGGTCGGCGACGAAGCGCTTGATCCGGCGGATCGGCAATGTGCCCTCGAGGTCCCCGCGCGTGCACTCGCCCTCGCACGGCGCGTAACAGGCGCGCCCCAGCGTGCCGACCAGCGGCGTGGCATCGAGGATGAGCTGGAAGGCCTCCTCGTACTTGCCGCTGCGGGTCAGGGAGACGTAGCCGTGAGCCTTGATGCCCGCGGGACAGGTGTCCGTGCAGGGCGAGGTGCCCTCGCGCTGGATGACGGCCTTCTTCGGCACCGCCTGCGGGAAGGGGATGTACGCGGCCCGGCGCGCGATGAGGTCATAGTTGAACTCGTCCGGTACCGCCACGGTGCACGCGGGCTCGCAGAGCTGGCAGCCGGTGCAGGCGGACTCGTCCACGTAGCGTGCCTTGCGCTGCACCTTGACCTTGAAGGTGCCGTCCGGATTGCGCCGGATGGCTTCCACCTCGGTGTAGGTCCAGGGCGTGATGTTGTCGTGGTGGATCGAAGCCGCCATGCGCGGCGTCGTGATGCAACTCGCGCAGTCCAGGGTCGGGAAGACCTTGCTGAGCAGGATGACGCGGCCGCCGACACTGCCTTCCCGCTCGACCATCAGGACCTTCTTGCCCATGTCGCCGAGCTTGATCGCGGATTCCATGCCCGCGATGCCGCTGCCGACAACCAGGACGTCGTAGTCCATCTATACCACCGCCTCCGAGAGATCCTCGACGAATTCGGTGACCTGCTTGGTGAACGGTTCGGCACAGACCGAGCAGACGGCCGCGAGACGCACCCGGTTCGGCGATAGCCCGCGTTCGACGAGCTCGGCCTGCGCCTGCTCTGCGATGCCGGCGGACCGCTTGCTGCAGTCGGTGAGGTAGGCGCACTCGTCCCCGTCCGCGGCGATGAAGACGCCGTCGAAGCCGTGGGTGAGCGCGTGGACGATCCAGCTCGGCTTGATGCCGCTAGCGCACGGCAGGCTGATCACGACGACACCGGGAGAGTAGTGCAGGTGCCTGCTCCCGGCCAGGTCGATGCCAGGGTCGGAGATGTTGTTCGTAGAGAAGACGAGGACGCGGGTCGTGGCCGATTGACTCACTTCAAGCCCTCCTTGCCGTCGATGACCTTTCGTCATGCCGGGCGTCTGGGAATGCCGCCCGCCTGCCGGGCGGCCCGCGGATCCTGCCGACGCGGCGCCACGCGGCGCCGCGTCGGCTCCGGATGCATCAGATGAACAGGTTGACGCCGGCCTCGTCCGCCTCGCCCAGGTACGTGGCGACGCCGACGTAATCGAGCCCGTCGATCAACTCGTCCTCACTCAGGCCGAGCACGTCCATCGACATCTTGCAGGCGATCATCTTGACCCCCTGCTCGCGGGCGGTGGCGATCAGTTCCTCCAGCGAGCTCACGTTCTGCTGGCGCATCACCCGCCGCATCAGCTTGGGGCCGATGCCCGCGAAGTTCATCTTGGAGAGCCCGAGCTTGCCCGGACCCTTCGGCATCATGCCGCCGAACATGCCCTGCAGAAAGCTCTTCTTGTGCGGCGGCGCGACCGACTTGCGCAGGACGTTGAGACCCCAGAACGTGAAGAACATGGTCACGTCGTCACCCATCGCGGCTGCGCCATTCGCGATGATGAACGCGGCGAGGGCCTTGTCGAAATCCCCGCTGAACAGGATGATGGTCTTCTTGGTGGTATCCATCGACGATTGCCTCCTCTGGCACCAAGCCTTCCAGGGCTTGACGCAGGCAAGTTCCGGCCAGCCGGATCGCGCGCCCCGCCCGAGATGCGTCGCGCCTCTTCCTTCTTGCCCTGCGCGTGACGGTTCCCGGGCTGCGGGGCACGCTGCGCGTCCTGCGCATCTGCCGTTTGCGGGTAGAGGAACCCACAGGGCCCCGCGGCGCCCTCTTCGGGCGCTCGCGTGCTCTGGCTCGCAGGTTGGGTCGTCCGTTTGCGGCAGCTCGCGCAGCTACCGAGCGATCAGCTTACTTGAGGCGCTTGACGTAGAGCTTGAAGATGCCGCCTTCCTCGAGGACGCCGAGGTAGTCGTGACCCATCTTCTTGGCCCAGGCGGGCAGGTCTTTCTTGGTGCCGCTGTCGGTGGCGAGGACCATCATGATCTCCCCGACCTTCACGTCCACGATGCCCTTCTTGGCCGCCAGGATCGGACCGGGGCACGAAGTTCCGCGCGCGTCCACCGTCTTGCTGACCTGCAGCGTCGCCAGTTCCACAACCGACATCTTGTTCTGCCTCCCACATGGCACCGTGTCGGCGCCTTGTGATTTCGTTCCCAATTGCAATGTACGTCGAGCAACTGTCCCATCCCATCACCAAACGGGGTCAATGCTTACTCCCTTCGCCCTACTTCCAATGCCATGGTCCAAACGCCCAAAAAGTCGCCGCGCTAGGGCCTATCGGCCCGGAAACGAAGAAATGGGCGACAAACGACCGTCCGGAACCTTCCCCCGAGGGCCGTCTGTCACGCCTGAGCGGCCACCGGGCATGCAAGCAGGGCCACCCAGGTTCGCCGGCCCGTCCCGCGGTGCTGTGTTCACGCCCGTCCCGCGGGGCTGTGTTCACGCCCGTCCCGCAGGCCCCCGAATCCGCCGCGGGCCCATTGCGGGGCCAAACGTGATACGCTAGTCTTGCAAGGGGCACGATGGGCGTGCTCGGACCCGGCCCAGGAGCGTCCTGGGGCATCGCAGTGCGTCAGGTCAAGGGAGCGACCGCTGCTTGCTGACGGAGACGTCGGATATCCAGTCGGTGTACCACGCGCTCGACGAGGCAGATTTCTCGCGCTACCATTGGCGCACCGTTCTCATCGCCGGCATGGGCTTCTTCACAGACGCCTACGATCTCTTCATCATCGGCACGGTCACCGCGATCCTGACACCGATCTGGCACCTATCCACCACGGACCTGATGTGGCTGAACTCGACGTCCCTCCTGGCGTCCATGCTGGGGGCCATCGTCTTCGGCCGGGCGATGGACCTTCTCGGGCGCAAGAGCATCTACGGCATCGAGGTCATTCTGCTGACGCTCGGTGCCGTTTTCTCTGCCTTCTCGCACACGGTCTGGCAGCTGATGCTGTTCCGCGCCCTGGTGGGCTTCGGCGTCGGCGGCGACTACGCGGGCTCGGCGATCATCACGAGCGAGTACGCAAACCGCTCGAACCGCGGCCAGATGATCGGCACCGTCTTCTCGATGCAGGGGCTCGGCCTTCTCGCCGGACCGGCCATGGCCGCGCTGCTCCTCGCCACCGGCGTGCCGCACGACCTCGCGTGGCGCCTCATGCTGGCCATCGGCGCGATCCCCGCCGCCTCCGTGATCTACCTCCGCCGCACCATCAAGGAGACCCCTCGCTACGCGCTCACCGTCCGCGGCGAGGCGCAGTCGGCTGCGCAGGTGGTGCACGACGTCGCCGGCATCGACCTCCAGAACGCGACGGTGCAGAGCCGCAGCCGCAAGGCGCGCCTCACGGATCCGATCTACCGCAAACGCCTGCTCGGCACGGCTGGCGCATGGTTCCTGATGGACATCGCGTTCTATGGCACCGGCGTCTCGTCGCAGATCATCCTGCGCGCCCTGCTGCCGGGCGCCTCGCTCCTTTTCTCGACCCTGATCGCGGCGCTGATCTTCCTCGTCGCCGCCGTCCCAGGCTACTGGCTCGCCGTCCGCCGCGTGGACAAGAGTGGCCGCAAGCGCATCCAGTGGCGCGGCTTCCTCGTGATGACCGCCGCCTACGGCGTCATCGCCCTGATCCCGGCCGTGCGCGCCCTGCCGATCGTTTTCCTGGCCGTCTACGCGGTCAGCTACTTCTTCATCGAGTTCGGCCCCAACGTCACCACGTTCATCTTCCCGGCGGAGGTCTTCCCCGTGGAGATCCGTGGACTCGGCGACGGCATCTCGGCCGGCAGCGCCAAGTTCGGCGCGTTCCTGGGGGCCTTCCTGATGCCACTGCTCGTGCTGCACCTGCAGCTGGCGGGCACGATGGCGATCCTGGCCGTCGTGTCGCTGCTCGGCGCGCTGCTCACGATTTACGCCCTGCCGGAACCGAAGGGACTGCCGCTCGAGATCGCGGCCGCCGAAGACCGCATCTGACGCTTTGCGGCGTGAAGGCGCCCTCCGCCGGGAGGGCGCCTTCGTAGTTCTCGGTTACCAGCCGGAACTGCCGGACGAGCCGCTGCTCGAGGAACCGCCGCTCGACGAGGTGCCGACACCGCCGCCCGCCCCGCTCGCGAGGCCTACGGTGGCGACGTACCACTTGCCCTGCAGTCCCTCGCCGTTCGCCTGCCCCGGCTTCTTGTCGCCCGAGAAGGCGTAGAGCGGATGGCCATTGTAGGTCACCTGCAGGCCGTTCGCGCCCTGCACGGTGCCCAGCGTCCCCTTGAGACCGGGCGGTGCCGACGGCCGGCCCGACCCGAGCACGAGCGGCGGCCAGATCTTGGCGCAGGCGCCGCTGCATGTGGCCTGGGTCGCGGTATCGGGCGTGAAGTAGTAGAGCGTCAGGCCCGACGGCGTCGTCAGCACCTGTTCGCTCTTGCCACCCACCGTGACCGTCCCTATGGCCACGGAGCCCGTACCGCTGGCGGTAGCGCCGCTGCTTTGGAAGGAGCCGGCCTTTTTCGCGTGATGCTGCCCGCTCGCCGCGCTCGCGGTCGTGCCGCAGGCGGCGAGCAGGAACATCAGAGGCAGGGCCAGCATCCAGGTCTTGCGCATCATCGAGGCTCCCCCCTCACGCGGCGAGGACCCGTGCCTTGGGCCCGGACGATACGGTCCGCCCTGGCCGCCACCGGACACGGGCGACGGCCTGCTAGGCCCTGTCGGAACCGAATCGGCCGCTACCCGCAAGCGCGGTTCGCCGCGAGGGCGATTTTGCGATCGGGGGCTCTTCTTCCTGCTGCGAGACGAAGATCCAATCGCGCAGGGCCGTGGTCACCGAGCGCATGACGCCTTCCTCGGTCTCATGCAGGTACCTGTCCACCCAAAGCGGCAGGCCTTCGAGGCGCCAGGCGCCCTGCCAGACGAATCCGGCGCCGGCCGGCGCCAGACAGACGACGGCGGCCGCGAGCCATACGGCCAGGGTCGCCTGCACCCCCGAGCGCACGAGGATGCCGAGCACCGTCGCGATCAGGAGGCAGAGCACGGCAAGACGGAGCGAAACATGGAGCACCTGCCGGCGCCAGAGCTCAAGCAACGCCCTGGGCGCGTTCACGGGACCGACGTCGGCCGCGGCGGCCGACAGCATCGCGAGCCAGCCGACGGCCATCAGGCCGACGATGAAGGCAGGCCAGCGCAGGAGCGGCACAAGCGCAAACACCAGCGCCAGTGCCGGCACCACGACGCCGCCCACCACGGCCAGGCCCAGGAGTCCGCCGATGGCCGCGGCGAGCGTGCGCGCCCTGAACTCCTGCCAGGAGAGACCCTGCAGCCGAACCGTGACGGCAGCGACGGCCGCGCTCGACCCGAGCAGCAGTAGACCGGTGCTGAAGGCGGAGAAGACAAGGAGAGCCAGAAAACCGCCAAGGCCACCTGCGGTGCCCAGTCCCGGCGCCAGGGCCGCCGGCACGAGCGTGGCCAGCGGCACGAGTCCGACCGTGACCGCAAAGATCACGCGACGCGCGTTGCGATCGGCGAGAAGCTCCCAAAGGAGCGATAACGTACCCAAGAGAGAATCCCTCCCGTGACGCACCCGCCAAGAGGCGGGGCGCATTGCAGTAAGGTGGTTCGCTAGAGCAATGCGAACCAAGCGGAGGGTCTCTGGGGGTTTCGAGGGGGCCGGCCCCTATTTCTTAGCGGCTTCTTGTCTTGGCGCACCACCCTGGCGCGGCATCGCGCTGTCCACCTTGCTAAAACTTCTCCGCCCAGCCACGTCTGCGGCCTCGCGCAGCAGGAAGCGACGCCCAGAAGAGCGTCGCTTCCTGCTGCGCATCGCGAAGAAACCGAGGGACGCCACCCGCTCCCCCGAACGGGGGGACTCAGGTGGCGTCTCGCTACCTTTCCAGCAGACGCAGCGCCGCTGTCGTCAGCACGGCCGCGCCGATGGGGAGGGCCCGTTCGTCGATGGCGAACTTTGGGTGGTGGTTCGCGTAGGTGGCTTCGAGTTCCTCGCTGCCGCAGCCCAGCCAGAGGAATGCCCCGGGGCGCTCCTGCAGGATGTAGGCGAAGTCCTCCGCCCCCATCATCGGCACCGCCGGCTCGAGAGCCTCGGACCCGTAGAGATCCCGGACGACCCCCCGGACCACGTCCGCCTGCTCGGGGGTGTTGACGAGCGGCGGATAGCCGCGGATGTACTCGACGTCCGCCGCCGCGCCGAACGCGTCCGCCGTCTGCCGGACGATGCGCCTGAGACTCTCCTCCATGCGGTCCCGGACGGACTCGTCGAACGCCCGCACCGTGCCGGTCAGTTCGGCCTGCGGCGCGATGACGTTGAAGTTGTATCCCGCGTGGAACGTGCCCACGGTGACGACGGCCGGCTGCAGCGGATCCACCTGGCGACTGACAATATGCTGCAGAGCGTTCACCACCTGCGTCGCGCAGGCGATGGCGTCCACCGCCGTATGCGGCGCCGCCCCGTGCCCGCCCACGCCCCGGATGCGGATGCGGAACTCCTCGGCGGCGGCCATGGCCGGACCGTCGATCAGGGCCGCCCTCCCG
>DAIBJA010000057.1 GCA_027420455.1 Clostridia bacterium
ATCCCTGATCCGCAAGGTCCGACGGATCTCCTTGGGAATCACCACTCGGCCGAGATCGTCGATGCGGCGAACGATTCCGGTAGCCTTCACCCTGCTCCCCCCTCGGCCGGTAGTTTTGCCAACCGTAGTATATTTAGCCCCTATCCGCCGTATGCAGGATTTTTCCAGCCACGGAGGCAACACCGACACCGCCGCTCTCCCGGGGCGGAGACCGGCCTTGGGTCCTTTACAGCCTTCGGGCCTGGCGTAAGGTTTGCGGGGGTGCGGCCAGAACATGGGCCCTCCTAGGCGGTCGCCTCGGTCGGACGCAGGAAGTCGAAGAGTTCCTCGATCGCTCTGAGCATCTCCGGCCCGGAGGAGCCAATGAGGCGCAGGGCCACATACGGACTCTGCCCGGCGAAGACGGTGGCGCGGCCGCGGTAGCGCACAGGCAGCTCTTTGAGGCGGTCGCGCGAGATCGCGCCGAGGCTGCGCAGGCTCAGCACCACCTCGCCGCGCTCCCTGCGGATGCCGCTCACGTCCAGGTCCTCGCCGCGCAGGCGGATGCTGGCGACGCGGAAGAGACTCTCCACCGGCTCAGGCATCTCGCCGAAGCGGTCTTCCACTTCGTCCAGCAGGTCCTGGACCTCCGCGACGTCCTGCGCCGCCGCGAGGCGCTTGTAGATCTCGATCTTCTGCCGCGGATCCTGCACGTAGTCTGCGGGCACGAACGCGTCCACCGGCAGGTCGAGAGACGGCAGGTGGTGCTCGGGCTGCACCTCGCCCTTGAGCTCGCGCACGGCCTCCTCGAGCATCTGGCTGTAGAGGTCGAAACCGACGTCCACGATGAACCCATGCTGCTCCGCGCCGAGGATGTTGCCCGCGCCGCGGATCTCGAGGTCGCGCATCGCGAGCTTGAAGCCGGCGCCGAATTCGGTGAACTCGCGAATGGCTTCGAGCCGCTTCTCGGCCACCTCGCTCAGCACCTGGTCGCGACGATAGGTGAAATAGGCGTAGGCGAGCCTGTTCGACCGGCCGATGCGCCCGCGCAGCTGGTAGAGCTGCGAGAGCCCGAGCCTGTCCGCATCCTCGACGATCAGCGTGTTCACGCGCGGCATGTCGAGGCCGGATTCGATGATGGTGGTCGAGAGGAGCACATCGTATTCCCCGTCCAGGAAGCGCTGCATCGTCTGCTCGAGGAGGTGCTCCGCCATCTGGCCGTGCCCGATGGCGACGCGCGCCTCGGGGACGAGGCGCTGCAGCATGAGCTGCGCCGCCTCGATGGTCTGCACGCGGTTGTGGACGTAGAACACCTGTCCGCCGCGGCCGAGCTCACGCCGGAGGGCGTCCTGGACGAGTTCCTCCCCCCACTCGACGACATAGGTCTGCACCGGGAAGCGGTCTTCCGGCGGCGTGTCGATCGTCGAGAGGTCCCGCAGGCCAACGAGGCCCATGTGGAGGGTGCGGGGAATCGGCGTCGCCGTCAGCGTCAGCACGTCGACGCTGGCGCGCAGGGCCTTGAGGCGCTCTTTGTGGCGCACGCCGAAGCGCTGCTCCTCGTCGACGACGACGAGGCCGAGGTCGTGGAACTGAACGTCCTGTGCGAGCAGCCGGTGCGTGCCGATGAGTACGTCGATGCTGCCGCGCTTTAGGCGCCGCAGCACGTCGGCCTGCTCCTTGGGGCTCCTGAAGCGCGACAAGAGCTCCACCTCGACGGGGAAGCCGGCGAAGCGCTGCTGGAAGGTGTTGAAGTGCTGCTGCGCCAGGATCGTCGTCGGCACCAGCACGGCCACCTGCCGGCCGTCGAGCGCCGCCTTGAAGGCCGCCCGCACCGCCACTTCCGTCTTGCCGTAGCCGACGTCGCCGCAGAGCAGCCTGTCCATCGGCCTGGATCGCTCGAGGTCCCGCTTCACTTCCTCGATGGCTCGACGCTGATCGGGCGTCTCCTCGTAGGGGAACGCGTCCTCGAGTTTCTGCATCCATTCGCCGTCCGGAGCGAAGGCATGCCCCTGGGTGGCCTCGCGACGGGCGTAGATCTCGAGGAGCTCGACCGCCATCTCGCGCACCGACGTCTTGACGCGAGCCTTCACCTTGTGCCAGTCGTTGCCGCCCAGCCTGTAGAGCTTGGGCTCCTGCCCCTCCTGGCCGACATACTTCTGCACGAGGTCGATCTGTTCGACGGGCACGTAGAGCTTGTCGCCCTGGGCGTAGCTGAGATGGAGGTACTCCTTGCGTACCCCTTCGATCTCCATCGCGCGCATGCCGAGGTACCGGCCGATGCCGTGGTGGACGTGGACGACGTAGTCGCCCGGCCTGAGCTCGGCGGTGCTCTTGAGGCGCTTCTGCCCTTCTTCCGCAGCCCGCGGCCGGACGGCGCGGCGCTTCTCGCGGCCGAAGACCTCCCCGTCGCTGAGGAGCCAGAGCGCGAGGCCCGGCAGGTGGAAGCCGCTCTGCAGCGCCGCCGACGCGAGCAGCACCTCGCCAGGCTCCGGGGCGTCGCGCAGAGAGCCTTGGCGCGGCGCGATGCCCGCTCTCTCCAGTTCCTTGCGCAGGCGTTCCTGGCGCTCGGGCGCGGATGCGAGCAGCACGACGCGATAGCCGCCGTCGCGGTGGCGCTCGAGTTCCTTGAGGAAGAGCGGCCACTGGCCCTGGAAGTTCTCGACTGGACGCGATGCGATCGAAACGACGCTGCCGAGCGTCGCGTGGCCAATGCGCCGCGCAAGGATGGTGAAAGCGATGCGGTGGCGGCGCTTCAGCGCAGCCTCGGCATCCGCCTCGGGCACGAGCACCTCGCCCTGGCGTGGCAGGATCGCTCCTTCGCCCAGGAGCGCGAGCGACCGGTCCTGCGCCAGGCGATGGGCCGCACGCGCGGCCTCCCAGGCGCGATCCGGGTCGGACACGAGCACAAGGGCGTCGTCGGGCAGGTAGTCGATGAGGCTCGCGCCAGTGCTGTAGAAGAAGGCGTGGAAGCGCTCGGCCCCCTGGCCCGCCGGCATGCCGCCCCAGTTCTCCACGACGTGGCCGATGCGATCCTCCAGCCGCGCGGCGATGTCGGGCCGCTCCGAGCGGCGCAGGCGCGCGATCTGCAATGCGAGTTCGCGACGGATCAAGGTGAGGCCTTGCTGGGCCACCGCCTCGGAAAGCACGAGTTCGCTCGCGGGGCCAACCGAAATCTCCTGCACGTGCGCGAGCGAGCGCTGTGTCTCGGGATCGAATGTGCGCAGGCTCTCGATCTCGTCGTCGAAGAGATCCGCGCGCACCGGCGCGTCCTCCCCGAGGCCGAAGACATCGAGGATGCTGCCGCGCACCGCGAATTGGCCGGGCGCGTCCACACGCTCCTCGCGCACATAGCCGAGGTGGGCGAGCGTAGCCTCCGTGCGCCTGAAGTCCAGGCGCTGACCTACCTTCAGTTCGAGCGCCGCTCCGCGGACCACGTCGGGCGGCGTCAGCCGCGAGATGGCCGCCTCGAGCGAGGCCACCACGACCACGTCCCGGCCCGCGAGCAGCCGGGACTGCGCGTGCAGCCGTGCGGCGATGCGCTCGGTCGACTCGGCGATCACCTCGAAGGGAAGCACCTCGCGCTCCGGGTAGTAGAGGACTTCGCGCTCGGGCAAAAGGGTGCCGAGGTCCGCCTGCAGGCGTTCAGCCGCCTGCGGCGTCGGCAGGAGCCAAAGAGCGGGGCCCTTGCGGTCACGCAAAAGGGCAGCCACCAGGTAGGCGCGTTCCGCCCCCTGCAGGCCGACGACCAGTTGTTCCGTAGGAGCGCCGCTGAGGCCCTGGCGCAAGGCCCGATACTCCGGGGCACTGTGCCACAGTGCCGTGAGCTCCAAACGCGTCCCCCCAGCGCGGCACCTTTTGGCGCCGCCTCTTTCTTCCTATGCCGGATAGGTCCGGCCGTTGAATGCGTTCATCGCAGCCTCGATGCCGTCCTGGACCGCCGTGCGCAGGCACTCGACCGCCAGATCCACCGCCCAGGTGAGACGAAGCGCGTCCTCGCCCCGCGCCGAGCCGAGCACGAAGCGCACCACGTCGTCGTCCGGCGGCCTGCCGATGCCGATGCGCAGGCGCGCGAACTGCTGGGTGCCGATCTCGCCGATGATGGACTTGAGACCATTGTGCCCGCCTGCGCTGCCTTCCCCGCGCAGGCGGATCTGGCCGGTGGGCAGGTCGAGATCGTCGCACACGCAGAGGATGTCGCTCGGGGCGACGCCGAGCGCATGTGCCGCCAGGCGCACCGAACGCCCCGAGAGGTTCATGAAGGTGGTCGGCTTGAGCAGGTAGATCGGCGCGGGCCCGCTCCCCTTCGCGAGATAGCCCTGGTGGGGGCTGCGCCGGAACGACAGGCGCTCTTCGCGCGCAAACGCATCGAGCACGCGAAAGCCGATGTTGTGGCGCGTGCCGTGGTATTCAAGACCCGGATTGCCGAGCCCGCAGACGAGCCGCGGCTTCTGGCTCATTGGAAGAGCAGCGAGACCGACTCGTCCTCGTGGATGCGCGTGATGGCCTCGCCCAGCAGCGGCGCGACCGAGAGCACGCGGAAGCGCTGGCCGGCGTCGGCGCGCAGGGGGATCGAGTCTGTGACGACCACTTCGCGGATCGGTGCAGCCTGCAGGCGGGCCATGCCGGGGCCTGAAAGCACCGGATGGGTGCACGCGACGTAGATGTCGCGCGCGCCGTGCTCGAGGAGTGCCACCGACGCGGCCGCGATCGTGCCTCCGGTGTCGATCATGTCGTCGACGATGATGCAGGTGCGATCCCGCACCTTGCCGATGACGTGCGTCACCTCGCTCACGCCGGGTTCCGGTCGGCGCTTGTCGATGAAGCCGATCGGCATCTTGAGCCTCTCGGCGAGATCGCGCGCGCGGTTGCCGCCGCCGGCGTCCGGAGCCACGACGATGCCATCGACGATGTCGAGGTCGCGGAAGTACTTCGCCAGGATCGGCACGCTCAGGAGATGGTCGAGCGGGATGTCGAAGAAGCCCTGGATCTGCGGTGCGTGCAGGTCCATCGTCAGGATGCGGTCCGCCCCGGCCGTCGTCACGAGGTTCGCCACCAGCTTGGCCGTGATCGGCTCACGCCCGGACGTCTTGCGGTCCTGCCGCGCGTAGCCGTAGAAGGGGATGACCGCGGTCACGCGCTGCGGCGAGGCGCGTCGGAAGGCGTCGAGCATCACCAAGAGCTCCATCAGGTTCTCGTTCACCGGGTCGCAGGTCGGCTGGATGACGAAGACATCGCATCCGCGCACATTGTCGCGGATCATGACGCGCACCTCGCCGTTCGAGAAGCGACCGATCTGCATGTCCCCCAGCTGGACGCCGATCTGCTGCGCGATTGCGCGTGCCAGCGCCGGATTGGCGCTGCCAGAGAAGATCTTCAGTTCACCGTCCCGGTATCCCACTGCGCTACTCCTCCCGCGATCGACGCCGAGCGACCCAGCCTTCGATGTTGCGTTGGCGTTCTCGCGCAACGGCAAGGGCTTCGTCCGGCACGTTCTGAGTGATGGTCGAACCGGCGGCGACATAGCCTTCGCGACCGATCTCCACAGGGGATACGAGGTTCGCGTTGCAGCCGATGAACGCGCCGTCGGCGATGCGCGTGAAGTGCTTGCGGCGGCCGTCGTAGTTGACGATCACCGTTCCGGCGCCAATGTTCACACGTCGACCGATGGCCGCGTTGCCGAGGTAGCTGTGGTGGCGGACCTTCGTCTGGTCACCGACCTCGACACCTTTCATTTCGACAAAATTCCCGATCGACACCTGCTTGCCTGTCCTGGTTCCCGGTCTGAGATGTGTGAAGGGCCCGCAGGACGTACCATCGCCCAGCTCTGTCTCCTCCAGCACGGAGAAGGTGACCTTGCAGGCGTCGCCGAGCACGGAATCGAGGAGCCTCGTCTGGGGCCCGATCTCGCAGCCTTCGCCTATCCTGGTCTCTCCCTCGAGGAACGTGAAGGGATGGAGAACGGTGTCTCGCCCCACTTCGACCGTCGCGTCGACATAGGTCGTATCAGGGTCGAGCACGGTGACCCCGTCCCGCATCAGGCGCTCCACCTGGCGACGGCGAAGAGCCGCCTCCGCCAGCGCGAGCTCGCGGCGGTCGTTCACCTGCGCCGACTCCGCCGCCGCTGCCGTCACGACCGCGAGCCGGCCCTGTGCCGCGAGGTCCGTGACGGCATCGACGAAGTAGATCTCGCCCTGGGCGTTTTGGGTGCCTACGCGGGCGATCGCCTCGCGCAGGGGCTGAAGCGGCAGCAGGTATGCCCCGACGTTGACCTCCCGGATGGCCCGCTCGTCCTCGTTGCAGTCTCTATCCTCGATGATGCGGCGAAGACCGCCTTCGCCCGTCCGCTCGATCCGGCCGTAGCCGCTGGGGTCCTCCACCTCGGCGGCGAGCAGGCTCCCCTGCGGTCCGCGCGCCTCGACGAGCGCCTTGAGCGTCTCGCCCGTGAGGAGCGGCAGGTCCCCATTCACGACGAGGATCCATGCGGTGTCGCCGATGACCTCGAGCGCCTTGCGCACCGCGTCGCCGGTGCCGAGCTGCTCCTTCTGCCAGACGACGTCGGCGCGGGCGCCGACATACTCCTCCACGAGCTCGCCGCCGTAGCCTACGACGCAGAGCGGCTTCTCGAGCCCTGCCGCGTCGAGGGCCGCGAGCACGTGGCCGAGCATCGGCCGGCCGGCGAGACGATGGAGGGCCTTCGGCAGCTCGGAGCGCATCCGGGTGCCTTTCCCGGCTGCCAGGACGACAGGTCGGATCCCCTCAGGCATGGTTGCGAGCCTCCTCGAGATAGTGCTGGAAGGACTCCGACGGACCGAGCTGCACCCGTCTCAGGTGCTCGTCCACCGCGTCGAGCCGCAGAACGCTGAACTGTGGCGCTGGCAGGTACTTGTCCTCGGATGGCGTCTCGCAGAGCGACGCGATGCCGACGCAGGCAGCGCCAAGTTCCTGGCAAAGCTCCACCAGGCCGCGCACGGTGCTGCCGCCCTTGAGGAAGTCGTCCACCACAAGCACCCGGCTGCCGGCCGGCAAGGCCCGCCTGGGCAGCGACATGGTGCCGATGCGGCCGGAGGAGGACACGTAGTTGAGTCCGATGGCGGGGCCCTCGGTGACGCGGCTCTCGCGCCGGGCGACCGCTAGCGGCACCCCGAGCGAGCGGGCCGTCATCAGGGCGAGGGGGATGCCCTTGGTCTCCATGGTCAGGACCATGTCCGCCGCCTCGGACTGGAAGCGGCCGGCGAAGAGCGTGCCGATGCGTTCGGACCAGTGGGGCGAGAAGATGACGTCCGTCATGTAGAGGAAGCCGCCCGGAATGATCCTGTCCGGATCCGAGAGCTCCACGGCGAGGGCCTGTGCCAGGTCTTCCGCGTGCGGCGCGGAAAAGCCCGCGCGGAAGCGCACACCACCAGCCGCGCCCGTGACCGTCTCCACGACGCCCAGGCCCTTCTCCTGCAGCACATCGTCGATGAGGGTGATGTCTTCGGAGAGTGTGGAACGCGCGGCACCTGTCGCAGCAGAAAGTTCCGCCAGGGAATAGAGACGCCCCGGCGCCGTGGCAATGCGCCGGGTCAGTTCGATGATGCGTCTGAGTCTTGCGTAACGCGCTTCCCTAGCCACCCTGTGCCCCCGTTTCCGTACCGCCCAGTTCTTTCTCGCAGAACGGAATGTCACCGGGATGGTCGACATCGACTCCGATCTCCGCATATGGCAACGGCACAGCGCGGGACACCACGCCCAGAAGCCGGGAGAAACGCTCCTCGGCATCCGCGACGCTGACCCGCCCAAGGAGCAATCGTACCATGAATGCCATGCCAACTTTAAGTGCCAAGCGCCACGGCTTCTTTCTTAGCGCGACAAGATCCTCGGCGACGCCGATCGCGCGGGGCGCGGCTTTGGGATCCAGCAGCACGATGTTGCCGCCCGTGAACGTTCCGTCCATGAGCCGCACGTAGGTGCGCTTGTTGCCTGGGAAGCGGCGCTCGACGTCCTCCCGCCGGACGACTGGGTAATGGAATTCGGCCGGCTTCTCTCCGGCGGCGCTGACGAAGGCGGCCACCGATGCCGGCGTCAGCATGGGGATGTCGGACGTCGACACGAGAAGCGGCCGCTCAAGGTTCATCGCGTGTGCACCACGCCGCACGTTCTCGATCAGGTTGTCGGAAGGTGGCATGACGGCGTCGCCTGGCCTCAGATAGGTTCCCAGCTCCTCTGGTCCGACGACGACGATGCGCTCGGCAACGCCCGACGCCTTGAGCGCCTCGATCACCCACGCCGCCATCGGCTTGCCGGCGATCGGTACGAGCGCCTCCCACGGCGCATCCGAGACGGACCGGAGTTCGCCTTCGTTGCGTCGACCAGCCAGGACAACGACATCGACCACTTAGACATTCCTCCCGGATGGGGTCCCAGCCAATCTCTCCAGACCGACACGGCCAACGGGCCGGTGCGATATCCTCTCGGCGTCCTTCGCCGCCGCCTGGCCAAATCCTGGCGCCCTGACGGGGCGCGTCAGTCCGACGAGGTCTGCCAGGGCCAGGCCGCAAGTGTCTGGCAGAGGATCGCCCTCGGCGCCAGGGGCCTCAGCTCCCGCAGCGCCGCCGCCGCCGGCTGGGGGTCGGAAAAAAGTGCGTAGGCGGCGCTGCCGCTGCCCGTCACCTGCAGGTGGACGCTGCGCTCCCCTGCCCCTCGCACGAGCTCCCCGAGTTCGGGGCAGAGCGCGAGGGCCGCCGGTGCGAGATCGTTCGCGGCCTGCGGCGCTCCGGCCAGCACCCTGTCGGTCGCATCGCCTCTTCCTGGGCTGCTTGCCCGGTAGACGTCCGCCGTCGACAGGCCGACGCCCGGCCACGCGATGACGACGAATTTCGGTTCGCTCGGCTGGAGCGGCGCGAGGATCTCGCCACGTCCAACGGCCAGGGCGCGCGGCGTCTGTCCGAGGAAAAAGGGGACGTCGCTCCCGATCCCCACGGCCATGGCGACCAGCTGCTCTCGAGGGAGCTCCGGCAGCAGAAGGTCCCTCAAGGCCCGCAGGGCACAGGCGGCGTCGCTCGAGCCGCCACCCAGGCCCGCTCCGATCGGAATGCGCTTTTGGACCGCGATCGCCGCCGCAGCGTGCACGCCTGTCGCATCCTCGAACACCTGCGCGGCGCGGGCGATGAGGTCGCCTGGGCCCACCGCGGGATTTTCGAGGCGAAAGCGCGGCGCCTGCACGACGTCAAGGCGGTCTCCCAAGGAGACCGCCTGCATCACCGAGCGGATCTCATGGTACCCGTCGGCGCGCGCGGGACCGAGGTCCAGGCTCAAGTTGAGTTTTGCCGGCGCGAAGTAGCGCACAGGCACACCCCCGCCCTGAGGTTAGCCCGCCCCTCCTCGCCGCGCAAGCGAGGCGACCGACTTGCCTTGAGGCGCGGACCTCGACTGCCACTGCGCGATCTCGTCCAGGATGGGCCCGATCTTTTCGTAGAAGACGGTCACCACGTCACCCGGCGCCGCCTCGCGCAGCGCGTCCCGGAGCGCCTCGCGCTCCGAGAGGACAAGACGCGGCCTCTTGCCGCCGAGGCGCACGCCTTGCGCGACGCGCTGCGCCATCTCCCCCTGGGCGCGCCCCCTGCGGTCGAGATCCTCCTTGCAGTACACCACGTCGAACGCAGCCGCGGCGGTGCGCCCCAAGGCGAAGGCGTCCTCGTCGCGACGATCGCCCGGCAGCCCGATGACGCCCAGGAGGCGTCCGCCCGTCATCGCTCGCAGGCCCGGTGCCACCGCGGCGAGCGCCGCGGTGTTGTGGCCGTAGTCCACAACGACCCGCACCTCACCCACCTCATGCACGTTGAGACGGCCGGGGTTCTGCCCTGGATCGCTGCGGAAGCTGATGAGGGTCTCGGCGATCGCGGCGGGCGGCAGGCCCAGGCCCACGGCGCAGGCTGCGGCGGCCAGGGCGTTCTCGAGCATCGGCTGCCACGTTCCACCCGCCGCGACGGCGATGTCCGCGAGCGGCAGGATGGCTTCGGCCCTGCCGCCGCGCACCACGGCAAGCTGTCCTTCCGCCGCCACGACCGCCTCTCCGCCCGCGGCCACATGCCGGCGCAGCACGACGCCGTCCGGACGGGCGGCAAACAGGATCACGGGTGCCGCCGCGCGCTGCTGCAGGCGAGGCGTGCCTGGGTCCTCGGCGTTGAGCACGACCCGCCCGCCCGGCCGCACAGCCTCGATCACCAGCGCCTTCAGCAGTTGGAGCTGCTCGATCGTCTCGACGCCGTCCTGGCCCAGGTGGTCGCCGGTCACATTGAGGATGCAGCCGACATCCGCACGGTCGTAGCCGAGACCGCCGCGCGCGATGCCGCCGCGCGCCACCTCCAGCACCGCCGCCTCGACGCGCCGGTCGCGCAGAACAGCCCGCGCCGATCTGGGGCCCGCGTCGTCGCCACGGCCGAGGGAGTCCCTGCCGACGCCGTGCCCGTCGGTGCAGGTGTAGCCGACGGTGAGCCCCGCGCCTTCCAGCATCTGCCGCACGAGGCGCACCGTGGTCGTCTTGCCGTTCGAGCCCGTGACCGCCACGAGAGGCACGCGCGCGAGGCTGCCGGGCGGATAGAGCGACTGGACGATCGCGTCGGCTGCATCGCGCGGCTCGCCGAGCGTCGGATGGTGATGCATGCGGATGCCAGGCGCGGCGTTCACCTCGAGCACCCAGGCAGGGCTCTCGGGGTCCGCGATGTCGGGCACGACCATGTCGACCCCCGCGACGTCGAGGCCGACGGCCAGGGCTGCGCGCTCGGCCAGGGCGCGGTGCGGCGCCGCCACGTCGTCCGTGACGTCGACAGAACTGCCGCCGGTGGAGAGATTGGCCGCCTCGCGCAGGAGGACCGTCCGCCCGACCGGCGGCACGTCGGCCGGCGTCAGCCCCTGCCGGCCGAGGCAGCGGAGCGCGATCGCGTCGAGCGGCACCTGCGTCAGCGGCTTCTCGTGGCCCGTGCCGCGACGGGGATCGCGGTTCAGCTGCGCCACGAGCTCCCCAACGCTGCTGCGGCCATCCCCCGTGACCTGCGCCTGCAGGCGCTGCGCCGCTGCGACCAGGTGGCCGTCCACGACGAGGAGGCGGTAGTGCCGCCCCTCCACCTGCTCCTCGACGAGCAACTCGGGCATGACAGCGCGCGCCACGTCGACGGCCGCGCGGATCTCCCCGGGTTCTGTGAGGCCAAGCGTGACGCCCCGCCCCTGGCAGCCCGCCAGGGGCTTCACCGCAACCTGGCAGCCGAGCGCCTCCTGGGCGGCGATCGCCCCGTCCGCGTCCTCCACCAGGTAACCCGCGGGCACAGGAATGCCCTGCGCCGCGAGGATCTCCTTGCAGCGCTGCTTATCACCCGCGAGGTCGACGGCGACGGCCGATGTGCGATCGGTGAGCGTCGCCTGCACGCGGTGCATGTAGCGTCCGTGTCCGAGTTCCAGAATGCTCGTCGCGCCGACGCGGCGAACCGGGATATCCCGGCGCTGGGCCGCCTGCACGATCGCCGCCGTGCTCGGACCAAGGCAGCGGCGGCCGTAGAGCTCCCTCAGGCCGATGTGCTCGCGCTCGAGCGCGAAGGGCTCCGCCGCGACGAGCGCCCCGAGGTAGCGGCAGGCGAGTTCCGCGGCCGCGCGCCCCACCTCGGTCTCAGGCGCCTCGAAGGCGATGCGGTAGCGGCTCGTGCGACCGATCTGGCGCGTCTTGCCGTAGACGCCTTCAGCGCCGCAGCCGTGCAGAAGCTCGAGCGCCACGTGCTCGAGCACATGACCAAGTCTCGTTCCCTCGCGCAGCCGCAACACGAATCCGCCGGCATAGCCGAGGCTGCAGTGGTGGTCATGGAGTCCGGGAACGTCCCCCAACAGGGTGTCTGTGAAGCCGGGAAACTCCGCCGTCGTACGTTCGGCCAGTTGTCCGAGTTCCAGTTCCAGTTCCAGCATGGGCCTGTGGCAGTGCGGGTTTGGCCCCTCAAAATACCGCCAGGCGAGGATCTGCAAAGAGGGCTCCTCCTCAACGCGATGCAGGCACTTCGCTATGTTGCCCAGGGAAGGCGCCATTATGCGTCGCCATGCGGCGGCCAAGATCGAAGCGCGAGCCTTGCGGCAGCGCCCAGAGCGCCACCGGTCCCAGCCGCAGCGGCACGTCGACGGCCGCCTCCGATGCATCCCCGACATAGGCCCCGCGCGCGTCGAGCACCGTGACCGTACCGCTGCCCAGGATCTCCATCTCCTCGTCCGGGCGCACGAGCACGGCGGTGTCCTCGTCGATGCCGATGCCGAGCGTGCCGGGATTCTGCGCCAGCGCGGCGAGCAGGCGATTGATGCGCCCGCGCTGCGCGAAGTGCTGGTCGACGACGGCGTCGCGCAAGAGGCCGAGGCCGGGGCACATCCGCACCGTGCCGCGCCGTGCGGACTCCTCGTCGGCGCCGCCCACCAGCATCGTCGCGCTCATGGCGGATGCGCCGGCGGAGGTGCCGCCGATCGCCGCCCCTCTCAGATGCGCCCGCCGCAGGGCATCCTCGTACGGCGTGCCGCCGAGGACGCTCGTGATGCGCAGCTGGTCGCCGCCTGTGAAGAAGATGCCGCCCGCTTCTTCGAGTATGCGGACCCCCTGCTCGTCCGAGCAGTCCTCCCGCGTGCGGGCGTCGATATGACGCACCACCGGGACGCCAAGGTGCCGAAAGTTCTCGCGATAGCGCTGAAAGGCCGCCTGCGGCTCCTCCGTCGCGAGCGTGAGCAGCGCGATCGCCTGCCCTTTTTGCACCATGTCGCCGAAGCGCGCAAGGATCTCCCCGCGCGGTTCCTCGTGTCCGCCGATCAAGAGAAGCGCTCCCCTGGGCGTCGCACCACCCCCTCCGCTGCCACTGGCGTTGCACTTGCAGCCGGTCCGCCTCAGGGGGAGGCTACCCTTACGCGCCGCGCGGCATGCGAGGGACCGTCGCCAGCAGGATTGTCCCGGAACCCGCGGAGAAGGAGAGGTGCATCTTTGCACGCCTTGCTGCAAGATGGGAGGCTGCCACGACGAAAGCCATCCTGCTGGATGCGGGCAACACGCTTCTGCACCTCGACTACGCCTGGCTCGCCGCGGCAGCACAAGGCCTCGGCTGCACCATCCGCGAAGAGGGTGTCGGCGTCGCCGCCGCGGGCGTCGGCCGCCGAGGCTGGCCTGCGCCCCTGATCGACGATCGGCCCACCGCGTTCTTCCCTGGCTACTTCGGCGCGATCGGCGAAGCGATCGGGCTCGCCAGGGATGCCGCCGCACAGTTCGCCGCGGCCGCGGAGCGCGAGCACCTGCGCGATCCGCGCGGCCTCTGGCGGATCCCCGCGCCGGAAGCCGCCGCCGTCCTCGAGGAACTTGCGGCGCGCGGCATCATGCTCGGCGTCGTCTCGAATTCCGACGGCCGCGTCGAACAGCAGCTCACCGCCGCCGGCCTGCGCGCACCGCTGCGGGTCGTGGTCGACTCCTATCTCGTCGGTGTCGAAAAGCCGGACCCGCGCATCTTCCGCATCGCGCTCGACCTGCTCGAGGTGGACGCCGCCGAGGCGTGGTACGTGGGCGACCTTCTCCAAGTCGACGTGAAGGGCGCCCAGTCCGCCGGCATGGCGGCCCTCCTCTACGACCCCTGGGACGCCTACCCAGAACTCGCGACAGGGCGCATCCAGGCGCTCGCGGAGCTCCTCCGCCTCCCGCCGCTATAGAGAGTCGGCGATGGAGGACGCGCGCGGCCCGAGCGGCCTAGCCAAGAACGGCAGGCACATCGGCGATGCTCTTGATCCTGGGCCCGTCCCATCGGGCCGCGGCGTCGTGTTTGCGCGCCGCGGCGCCGCTCTTCGGCGCGACGAGCACGGCGTGCATGCCGACGGCAGCGGCGCCGGGTAGTTCGTCGTCGCTCCCGTCGCCGACGTATAGGCAGCGCCCCGGCTCCGCCTCGAGCCGACGGCACGCGAGTTCGTAGATGCGAGGGTCCGGCTTTGCCATGTGAACCGCCGCCGACAGGATGGCGACGTCAATGTGGCGTGAAAGCTCCGTATCGTCCCAGAGCGGCACAAGCTCCATAGCGCAGTTGCTGATCAGGCCGATGCGCATTCTGCCGCGGCGCAGCGCCATGAACGTCGGCAGGACCTCGTCGTAGGGGACGAGGAGGGAGCGCTCGTAGTCGAGCCGGCGGGCGAGAGCCGCCTCCACCTGGTCGCGTGGCGGGTGGGCGCCGATGATCTGGCAGGCCCGGGCGATGCTCTCCTGCGCATCGGTGAACTGTCCCATTACGCGGTCTTGCCAGAGTTGCCCGTTCCAGGCCCTGCGAAAGGGCTCGAGCGGCACATCGAGGTCTCTGGCCATGCCTCTCAGGCAAGGCTCGTAGCCGCCTTTCGAGAAGCTTGGCACCAGAGTCCCGAAGAGATCGAAGACGACCGCCTCTGCCTTCAGGCCCATCCCTCCGCTTTGCTCGTCGGTGCCGCACGCTTCTGCACCGGCGTGCCGTGCTCCTGCGAGGCGCGGGCGCCGGGGAGTGCGTGCACTCCGGCAACGGGAAGCGATGATGTAGCGAGGCAACCTGTCATCCGCCGGCCGAAGCCGATGCGGCCTGGGACCTGCACCGGTGACCGTAGTGCCGCCACGAAGCGGACAAGCACACAATGTCGCTGCCTGCACTGCGGCGCTCGAGGCCTGGGCCAGGTCGGCGCCTCGCGCGGATTCCACCGGGCAGGCGGCTCTGTCCGCGCCACGCCCTCACAGCGTCGCACGGAACTACTGCGTCATGCTATCGAGCGATGGGCGATCACATCCTGGAACGTCCAGGCTGGGTCCACAGGCTCGAGAATCCCTGGCGACCAGGAGCTTCTCGACCATGTCATCGCGAACAACGCGCTCGATAGCAGCCGCATGGGCCAGGCATTCGACATGGGCGAGGTGGACTATCTCGACGGCGAGGAGTTGGGTCATCGTGGGCAACCAAAAAGGGAGGCACCGTGAGGTGCCTCCCTGGCCATATCTCTTCTAATTTACGTTGACCCTATGAAAGACGCCGTCCGACGCCACTTCGAGTTCCACCGTCTCGGTAAGAATATCGGCATAGCTGAACGACACGCGCCTCGCGCCAGAGGGCTCATCGTCGATCTTCACCACGAAGATGTACGGATAAGTCCGCTCCAGGACGCCTTCCCGCTCGTCCACCTTACGGCGTCCGCGGTTCGCCTTGAGGCGAATCCTTTCGCCGATCATGCCGTCCAAGTCGCGCTTGATATCCGACAAGACGCGCTTAGCCGCCAAACGCCCCACTTCCTTCCTGAACGGAGCGGTACGCTCTGATACTACCAGAAAGAAAGCACGGGGTCAAGATCGAAGCATTGTATCAAAGCCTTTGAAACGGTGTCAAGCGGCATTGTGTCGCCAAGCGTTCGCGCGTCGGATCATCCAAAAGGGCCCCGAGGTGTGGGCGCCTGTCCGCTCCAGTTGTTTTCCGCGCACGTCGAGCCCGGCCAGCCGTGATCGCCCGGAGCGCTCACTTCGTGTACTTGTCCGCGACGGTCGAGGCCCCGAACGAATCGGGCTTGATCTTGGCGTCGAAGCCGCTGCCGGAGACCATGCCCACGATCTCGCGAATGAGATCGCGCGTATCCCCGTTCTGGCCGATGTCGAGGTGGATCTCGATATCGAAGCTCTGGTAGCCTCGGCGCGACAGCATCTCCGTGAGGCGGCTGGCGACGCCCAGGCTGAGCGACGTCTCGAGCAGGATCCGCTGGCGCAGGCTGGGCAGACGCCGGCGCACCTCGCGATGGTAGTAGTAGCGCGCACCCTTGCCCAGGCGATGGATGACGATGGCCGTGACGAAGGTGACCTCGTCCCGTGCCTGGGAGTCGGTGCCGATGATCAGCTTATGCTGTGCCTGCGGCTCCCCGCGGATGAAGGTGACGATATCCTGGAAGACCTGCTCCAGGTCCATCACGCCGCGGCTCGGGCTGTGATAGAGCATTACCCTATCCCTCCACCACACTCAGATCGGCGCATCGCCGAGATCGCCGGCCAGCGCCTCCGTGCGCTCGCCCAGGCCTGCGGCGAGGCGACCGAATTCAATCAGGGTCAGTGTCTCGCCACGCCGCTGCGGGTCGATGCTGGCCTTCTCGAGCGCAGCTGCCGCCTCGGCTGGCGCGAGCCCGAATCCCTCGCGCAGGGCCCGTGCGAGCGTCTTGCGCCGGTAGCGGAAGGCGACAGCCACCACAGGGCGCAACGCTGACCAGGCCAACGCGACGGGAGGCACATGGGGCACGAGGCGTATGACCTGCGACGAGACCTTCGGCGGCGGGTAGAACTGGGCCGGATTGGCCCTGGCCCATGGTTCGACATCGGCCGCATATTCCCTCAGTAGGGTGAGCGCTCCGCGCTCGGATGATCCGGGCGGCGCCTTGAGGCGATCGGCCACCTCGCTCTGCAGCATGAGTACCGCCAAGGCCGGCCGGGCGGCGAGCACGGCCGCGACGAGTGCCGTCGAGATGTAGTAGGGCAGGTTGCCGACAAGCTTCCCGGACGGTCCAAGGAGGGATCCGATGTCCACAGTGAGCGCGTCCGCTTCGCAGAGGTGCAGCCGCGGGCCGAAAAACGCACGCAGGTGCGCTGCGAGCGCGCGGTCGATCTCGATCGCGTGCACGTCGCCCCCGCGCTCGATCAGGCCCTGTGTGATGGCCCCCAGTCCCGGACCGATCTCCACGACGCGATCCCCGGGCACGATCTCGAGCCCGGCGACGATGCGCTCGCGTAGATTGTAGTCGACGAGGAAATTCTGCCCGAGGCGCTTCAGAGGTTGGGCGCCAAGCCCGGCGAGCAACTCCCGGACCACGCTCGGTGAGGTAAGTTTCGGCTCCATTTCCGTTATTGTAGCATGCCGTCACTCAGGACGCGCGAAGCGGCGCCCCTTGGGCGGGGCGCCGCTCTGGATCTGCCTCAGTTGGCGGAGAGCTCGTAGACGGTGACGTTCTGCCGGCCGTAGTCGAGAGCCTGCTGCCCGGTGTCGAAGCAGAGGTCGATGCGGCTGCCGACGATCGCTCCGCCTGTATCGGCGGCCAGCGCGTAGCCGTAGCCGGGGATGTAGAGGCGGGTGCCGAGCGGAATGACGCTCGGATCCACCGCCGCCACGCCGTAGCGCGCGGGGATACCCGTGGCCGTTCTGCCGTTCGACCAGCTGGGGTCCGCCCAGTAGGCGGTAGCTACCATGTCCAGGGTTGCCGCCACGCGTCCTGTGAAGCTGCCGCGCGAGACCTCGGGCAGCTTCGCGCCGATGTGCACGAGTTCCGCACGCGCGGGCCGCACGATCTTCTCGTCGACGATCGCGACGGATACGACGCGCGTGCCCTGGTAGATCCGCCGGACGGTCTCCACCGCCACGCCGGGCTTGCCCGGAGCGGCGATGAATTCGCGTCCGAGCGCCAGGGTCGGGTCATAGACGGTGCGCACGCCGTAGGAGACTGGAACCGATACGTCGCTCACCCGCGCCGCCACGATCGTGGCCGTGCCCTGCGCGTTGCCGCTCCAGAGAGCATCCTGGTAACCGGGTGCGGGATCGGCGCTGTCGAGTGTGGCGCCGTACGTGGGCAATGGGAGCGGCTTTTTGGCGAGTGTCTTGTGCGCCTTCGCAGCAGCCCGGATGACATGGGCGCTGCGCAGGGTGGTAGCCCTTGCGGCGTAACCCGCAAGCAGGACGAGCAGAGCGCCCGATATCAGCGCGATGCTGCGCCATCCCACCTGCCGAAGCGTTGGCAAGACGGACCTCCTTCTTCCTACAACCTTCCATTCGGCAGAAGTTGTAGGACTGCCGTATTCTATCACCCGCTTCCTCTTGCTTCAAACACGAAAATGATGAGAATTTTACTTCGCGCTCAGGCGCCTGAGCCGAGTGGGCGGAAAATGTCGCAGGCGTTGCGGCTCGTGGCGAGCGCGAGCTCGTCGACCGGGACGCCCTTGGCCACCGCGAGTGCGGCGAGCGTTTCGACCACGTACGCGGGCTCGTTGCGCCGGCCGCGATGCCCCTGCGGCGCGAGATAGGGGCTGTCGGTCTCGACGAGCAGACGGCCCTGCGGCACGCGGGCGGCCAGGTTCCTGAGCGCCTCGTTGCGCCGATAGGTCAGGTTGCCGGCGAAGGAGATGAAGGCGCCGCGGGCTAGCGCCTCCGTGAGCAGGGCCTCACCGCCGTCAAAGCAGTGGAATACGACCCTAACCTCGGGATATGCGTCGAGCAGCGGCAGTATGTCTAGGCCCGACTCCCGCAGGTGCAGCACGACAGGCAGGCCGAGCCCGGCCGCGATGGCCATCTGGCGATGCGCCAAATCCATCTGCTGCTCCTTTGGCGCGTACTCGTCGCCGTGGTAGTCGAGGCCGATCTCGCCGATCGCGGCGACGCGCGGCGAACGGCCGAGTTCCGAAATGGCCCGGATGTCCGCCTCATCTGCCCGTCCGGCCTCATAGGGATGAAGCCCGACCACGGCCGCGATCTGTGGAAAGCGTTCGGCCAGTTCGACCGCACGGCGCGACGAAGGAAGGTCGTAACCGACGACGGCCACCCTCTCCACACCGGCCGAGGCCGCCCGTTCAAGGACGACCTCCGCCTCTTCGAGCAGGTCCTCGTGGTTGAGGTGGGCGTGCGTATCGATGATCACTTGATCCTGGTCCCGGCCGGTAGCGCCTCACGCGGCGAGACGATCTGGAGTGTTTCGGACGTCTTGCCGGCCAGGATCATGCCATGCGAGACGATGCCGCGAATCTTAGCCGGCTGGAGGTTCGCGACGAGCACGATCTGCGTCCCCGGCAGCTCCTCCGGGCGGTAGTGCTCCGCAATGCCCGAGACGATGGTGCGCAGATCGCTCTCGCCGAGGTCCACCGTCAGTTCGAGCAGTCGGTCTGCGCCCTTGACGCGGCTTGCGGCGACGATCGTGCCGACGCGGAGGTCGAGGCGCTGGAATTCGTCGATGGTGATCATGCCGGTCTCGTCAGCCGCGGCGGCGGGAGCCGCCTTCTCGGTCGCAGGCGGTGACGCAGGGCCCTTGTCCGCTTCGGCTACGGCGGCGCTGTCCTCGCGTTCCGTCTCGATGCGGGGGAAGATCGGCTCTCCCCGCTCCACCTTGGTGCCGACGGGCAGGCCGCCCCAGGCTGCATCAGCCAGGGTGGCGCCTTCGGCACTGCCGAGTCCGAGCTGGCGATAGATCGCGTTCGGCGCATCGAGGAGGAAGGGGCTCAGGAGCACGGCGGTGACGCGCAGCGATTCGGCGAGATCGTAGAGGACGTCCCCAAGGCGCCCGTCGCCACTGCGATGGAGCTGCCACGGCGCCTCCTCCTCGATGAACTTGTTGGCGCGCTTGACGAGTTCGAAGATCGCCGCGACGGCGTCCGAGACCTGCAGCTTCTCAAGGCGCTCCAAGACGCGGCGCACCGTCTCGTCGGCCAGGCCCCTCAGGCTGCTGCCCGACGGCGCGGGGATCGTGCCGCGGGTGAATCGCTCGATCATGGCGGTCGTGCGCGAGAGGAGGTTGCCGAGGTCGTTCGCCAGGTCCACGTTGGTGCGCAGGATCAAGGCGTCCTCGGTGTAGCTGCCATCTGAGCCGAACGGCACCTCGCGCAGGAGGTAGTAGCGCACGGCGTCGCGGCCGTAGCGTCGCACGAGCTGGCGCGGATCGATCACGTTGCCGCGTGACTTCGACATCTTCTGCTCGCCGAGGAGCAGCCAGCCGTGTCCGTACACCACCTTGGGCAGCGGCAGGTCGAGCGAGAGCAGCAGGGCTGGCCAGATCACCGCGTGGAAGCGCACGATCTCCTTGCCCACGAGATGCACGTCGGCCGGCCAGTAGCGGTTGAAACGCTCAGGATCCTGGAGATACCCGCACGCCGTGATGTAGTTCGTCAGGGCGTCGACCCACACGTAGGCGATATGGCGCGGGTCCTGCGGCAGCGGGATGCCCCAGCGGAAGCTGGTGCGCGACACGGAGAGGTCCTCAAGGCCCTGGCGGATGAACTGGATCATCTCGTTGCGGCGCGAGACCGGCTGGATGAAGTCGGGATGGCTTTCGATGTGCTGCAGGAGTGGCTCGGCGTAGCGCGAGAGGCGGAAGAAGTAGCTCTCCTCGTTCAGGCGAGCGACCGGGCCGCCGCAGGTGGGGCAGTTGCCGTCGACGAGCTTGCCCTCGACCCAGAACGATTCGCAAGGCGTGCAGTACCAGCCCTCGTACTGCGAGAGGTAGAGGTCACCCTTGGCCTCGAGGCGGCGGAACACCTCCTGCACGACCTGCTCGTGCCGGCTCTCGGTCGTGCGGATGAAATCGTCGTGCGAGATGCCTAGCACCTGCCAGAGATCGCGGATGTCGGACACGATCTCGTCGACGTAGGCGATCGGCGTCTTTCCCACCTTGCCCGCGCGATCCTCGATCTTCTGGCCATGCTCATCGGTGCCGGTGACGAAGAAGACGTCGTCGCCGCGCAGGCGGTGGAAGCGCGCGATGGCGTCGGCCGCCACCGTCGTGTAGGCATGGCCGATATGCAGGCGGTCATTCGGATAGTAGATCGGGGTCGTGATCGTAAACCGCTCAGGCATCTTCGCTACCTCCCCTGAAATAGAAAAACGCCGCCACCCTCAAGGGGCGACGGGTCGCGGTACCACCCTCATTCTCCGGCTGCATGCAGCCGGACTCTCGCCGATCACGGTGGCACCGGCGCGCCCTGGGCCGCAAGGCTTCGTGCGCGCACTCCGGAGGCATCGTCCCGCGCACCGTCCGCCGGCTTCCACCCTCCCGGCTCGCTCGTGGACCGCTCCCCGCGGGCGCTCTCCATCGTCGCTTTCGCTTATTGTAAGAACATAGACGCCGACGCCCGGTTTGTCAATCGCAGGGGCACCGCCAGGTAGCGGCGCCCCTTGGCGTTCTCGTCAGAAGGGATCGCCGGCCGATGTCACCAGGACAATGGCGAAGCCATCGTATCCCTTGGCGCCGACCGTCTGGAGAGCGGTCGCACGGACCCGCGGCTCACGCGCGAGGATTTCGAAGAAGCGCCTCACGCCCTGCACGTCCTCCTGCGCACTCAGGGCGTCCTTGACGGCCCCGCCCCGCACCACGTTGTCCACGATGATCAGGCTGCCGGTCTCGGTCAATCGCAAGGCCCATTCGAAGTAGAGCGGCGTGCTCCTCTTGTCGGCGTCGATGAAGACGACATCGAAGTGCTCGCCCTCCTCCTCGATCTCGGGCAGCACCTGGGACGCGAATCCCTCGCGCACCTCTACGACCTCTGCCAGACCCGCACGCTCGAGGTTGCGCCTCGCCACTTCGGCATGGCGGCGATTCGCCTCGATCGTCACGAGGCGCCCGCCCTCGGGCAACGCGCGCGCAAGCCAGATCGCGCTATAGCCGCCGAGCGTTCCGATCTCGAGGATCCGGCGGGCGCCTTTGAGCCTTGCGAGAAGCTCAAGCATCCTGCCCTGGTTCGGCGTCACCTGGATGTCCGGCAGCCCGGCCGCCGCCGAATCCTCGAGCGCCTTCTCGAGTGCGGGATCCTGGAGCGCGAGATGATCGCACAGAAAGCGGTCGACCTCAAGCCACGTCTCTTGCACGAACCACACCTCCCCCCTGAGTCTGGATCCTCCCACGCATGAGCCTTCGCCACGCGATACCGAACATCCGTTGGAAGGACCGCCCATCTCAAGGAGCGAATGGCACCTATGTCCCAGGAAAGGAGCTGTGTCCCATGATCAACCGGGTTGTTCTGGTCGGCCGCCTCGCCACAGACTGCGTGCTCCGCTATTCGCACGACGGTCTCGCCATCTCCGCCTTCTCACTTGCGATCGGCCGCACAGACGCCGGAGCGGACTTCCTGCCGGTCGTAGCGTTCCGCAGGCTCGCCGAAGCCACCTCGCGCTATCTCCTCAAAGGCAGGCTGGTGGGGATCGAGGGGCGCATCGCCAGCCGCCCGCTCGACACGAACGACGGCGAGCAGCGGCGTGTGATCGAGATCGTCGCCGACCGCCTGCGCTTCCTCGATCCGCCCCTGGCCCTGGGTGAGGAGACGCCGACCCGGGACGCGACCAATCAGGCGGCGCAGGGTTAGCCGGGGATGCCCATCCTCCAGTTCGTCCTCAACGCCGTCACGACACTGCAGAGCTGGTTCGCTGGGTTCGCCGTGCTCGCCCTGCTTTATGGCGCCTACCTGCTCTGGACGAGCGGCGACAATCCCCAGAGCCGCACGCGTGCCTGGGGTCACCTCTACTCCGTCGCCGCCGGCCTAGTGGTCGTGATCTTCGCGAAGGATATCGTGCGGGTGATCTTCCAATGGGCTGGACTTTCAGCTCCGCTCTGAGTCCCGCGCTCGAACGGGCGTACGGCTGGGTCGGTGTGCTGCTCTGGGCGCACGGCTTCCCGCCCTCCGGCCCCGCCGTGACCGAACTCGCCCACATCGCGCTCCTGGCGGGAGGAGCGCTGGCGGTGCCGCTCTTCATGCTCGAGGCGGGCACGGGCCGTGCGGCGCACGCGCTCTCGCGCCTCGTGCTGGCGGTCGGGGGCGTCCTCGCGAGCCACACGATCGTCTCGTGGCTATGGCTGCTCAACGACGCCCTCGTCGCCACCATAGCCAAGGTGGCCGGCTCGACCGCGATACCGTCGCCCGGGTTCGGCTCGTCACTCGTCGATCTCCTCGTCTTCGGCCTTCCCTACCTCTTGATGCTCGTCTTCCTTGCGGGACTCCTCGTCACGCGGCTTGCCGCACTGGCCCTCCTCGCATCGGTGGCGCCGATCGCGTTTCTGCTCGGCATCCACCACCGCCTGGGCCAGGTACCCCTGCTCTGGCTCTGGCAGACCGCCGCCTGGTCCATCCTGCCCGCCGTCGAAGCCTACATCCTCGTCGGCGTGCGTGGACTCGCTGGAGAGCTCGCCTTGGCCGTGCCGGCCTCGGACATGCTGCTCAGCCTCGTGCTGCTCTTCTTCATGCTGCGCATGCCCTTCACCCTCCTCGGCGCCTGGCGGCGCATCCTGCTGTGACGTGCCACGTGCCGGTCGACCTGCTGCGCATCGAGCCGCGCATCTGGGGCGACCTCGAGACAAGCCAGGCCATCTGCTTCTTCACATCCGGGGTGATCGCCCTCGCCGCCCTGGCTGGCCACCTGCCCGTCTACGCCGCGGTCCCTCTCGCCTGCCCCCTCATGGCTTACGGCCTCTTGGAAGTGGAGGGGCAGCCGCTGCGAAGGATCATTCCGCTCCTCGTGCGCCACCGCGCGTGGTGCCCTGTGATGGCCTCGGACCTCGACCTCACGCTCTGGCAGGATCAGGTGGCGCATGAGCCCAGGCATCAGATCCAGGTGCTGCTGCATTGTCTAGTGGGTAGGACACGCGACGGCAGGTAAGCCGGCGGCCGCGGGCGAACGTAGCGCCAACGCCGCTCCTTTGGCGGCAGATTCACCATGGGGCGGGTGACCATGACCATTCGCGTTTGCGTGGCGGGAGCCACGGGCTGGACGGGCGGCGCCGTGACCCGGCAGATCCTTTCGTCGGAGGACTTCCGCTTGACCGGCGCCGTCGCTCGTCGTGCGGCCGGCGTCGACATCGGCACGGCCTTGGGCGCGCCGCCCGCCGGCATCGCCATCTCCTCCGACCTCGAGACGGCACTCCTCATGCCGACCGATGTGGTCATCGACTTCACCTCGCCCGATATCGTCAAACGCCATGCCATGGCGGCCCTCGCGCACGGTGTCAGAGTGGTGATCGGCACGTCCGGCCTGGCGGCGCAGGATTACGAGGAGATCGCCGCCCTGGCTGCCACCACCGGCCTCGGCGTCATCGCCGCGGGCAACTTCTCCATCACCGCAGCGCTCGCAAAGCACTTCGCGCTGCTCGCGGCCAAATACATCCCGTCGTGGGAGATCATCGACTACGCGAGCGCGAACAAGGTGGATGCCCCGAGCGGAACGGTGCAGGAACTGGCGGAAGAGCTCGGGCAGGTGGCGCGACCGCGCGATGAGTTGCCGTCTCAGGTGCTGCACGGCCGAAAGGAGGCCCGGGGCGTCGACATCGAGGGCACCCAGGTACATTCGCTCCGCCTGCCGAGCTACGTCATCGCGTTCGAGACGATCTTCGGCCTGCCGAACGAGCGCCTCACCATCCGGCACGATGCCGGGTCTGGCGCAGACCCATACGTTGCAGGCACCCTCCTTGCGGTGCGTGAGGTACTCCAAGTGCAGGGGCTCGTGCGCGGACTCGACCGCCTGCTCTTCACCTGACCGTAGCCGCCCAAACGTATTTGCACGGCGCCCCGCATGCGGGGCGCCTTTCTGCCCGCCGGACCAGGTCCGCGCCAGGGCTCTCCCCGGTCTCGTCCGCACCTCTCCTGCTGTCCAGGCGCCTCGCGGTCACTCCTCCCGGGCTCTCTCACATAACATGTGACACCTCAACCGCAAGGAGTTGTGCACTAATCCCTTGTGCTGTATTTAGGCGTGCTAACATGTACTCAGGAAAGAGACGTTCTCTCCGAAGGAATTGGGTAAGTTGATCGGGCGCACCACCGGTACCCTGCAGCGGTGGGACCGTGAGGGGATTCTCAAGGCCAAATGCACGCCGACCAACCGACGCTACTACACCTACGAGGACTACCTGCGGGTGCGTGGCCTGCAGCCGAAGGAGCACCTGATTGCCACCTACTGCCGCGTGTCCAGCGCCGGGCAGAAGGGTGATCTCGCAAGCCAGCGACAGGCCGTGGAGCAGTTTTGCATTGCCTCCGGGCGGAGTGTCGCACTGAGACTGGAAGACGTCGGCAGTGGCCTGAACTATGAACGCAGACGTTTCGTCGAACTGATGGAGCGTGTCGAGACCGGCGAGGTCAAGGAGATCGTCGTTGCGCACAAGGATCGCCTGGTGCGCTTCGGCTTCGAATGGTTCGAGTCGTATTGTCGACGGCACGGCACGGAGATCGTGGTCATGAACGCCGAAAGCCTCTCACCTGAGGCGGAGATGGTGAAGGATCTCCTGTCGATCGTGCACTGCTTCTCCTCCCGCCTGTATGGGCTCAGACGCTACAAGAAGAACATCGCGGAGATGGTCGGCGCCAGCGAGGAGGCCCCGTCGCCATGATGCGGGCACATAGGATCGAACTCGTCCCGACACTTGAACAGGAGACCTACTTTCGCAAGGCGTGCGGCACTGCCCGGTTCACTTACAA